>JAGVUH010000498.1 GCA_019136395.1 Gammaproteobacteria bacterium | reverse complement strand
CAATTAGCTCGGCGCGCCGCATTCAATTCACCACGGAATGAGCCCGGATGACCCGCTGACGCCGGCCGGGCGGGGTGGTTTTGGCGAATTTAATGGGTTTTCGGTCAGGCACTAGATTTTAAGCATTAGTGTCAAGTCAATTACATTCCAGATGATTAATCACACCTGGCAAGACCGGAAAATCAAACGGATTTCTTGACTGCCCCTATCGGTTACCGCGTCGCTGGCGGGGGTGAGTGCCCCTTGTTTATCAGCCGCACCGGGGGCAAGCCATCGTCAAGAGTCCCCCCCTTCATAAGGTGGTTGAGTGACTGGATTGCGGTTGTTTAGCCCAGCAGCGCCGCTGCCACTTCCAAGGCATCCACCGGCCAGAACACCGGGGGGCGTGGTTGGTGCACGCCGGGCTGGCCTTCCTGCGGGCGACAATCGAGCACGCAACGGGTCCATTGGCTGGGTATGGCTTCCTCACCATGGACGGCCCCCAGCAAGGCACCCGCAATGGCGGCGTTGGTGTCGGTGTCACCACCGCGCATGACCGTATCGACGACCCCAGCTTCCAGAGTGGGCGCCTGGAGTAATTGCCAGAGAGCGTTGCGCCAGGCGATCAATACCCAGCCTTGCTGATGGACGTAACTGGCGGGGGGACCGTCCGCCGCCGCCTCGGTCGCCGCCAGGAGGCTGGTCGCCACATCCCCATCCCGTGCCCAGGCAAGGATCGCCGCGTAGACGGCTGGGGCAGCGGCGCCCGTCCCAATCGCATAGGCAATCGCCTGGGCGTAGAGGGCGTTTGCCTCCCGGCACACGGGATGGGGATGGGTGAGGGCCGCATCCTGGCGTGCCCAGTCCGCCACCTGCACCAAGGGGTAGCGGGCACCGAAGATCCCCAACGGGCTGATGCGCATCAGGGCACCATTGGCCTGGCTCGTCGCGTTGGGTGTCCCGCTCAAGCCGTCGGCCACGGTCATGCCGCAATCGAAGGGCCAGGAGTCAAACCAGTCTCGGTAGGCGGCGCGGGCCGCCGTCGCGTCGAAGGCCCCCCGCTTGATCAGCATCCGCGCCAGCATCAGGGCCATCTCGGAATCATCAGTGGGCTGGCCGGCCAGGGTGTTCCAGGTCCCCCCGGCGGCCAGTTCCCGCACGCCGTCCGGGTAGGCGTGGCGGATCTGTTCCGGGGTCTGGAACTCGACCAGGCTGCCCAAGGCATCCCCGGCTAACTGGCCCAGCAGGCAGCCCCGTGCCCGCGACAACGGGTCGCTCGACATTTCAGTTGTCATCACTCCTCCCGTGATCAGGTCGCAGGTGCCGCCAGCTGCGTCAGCCTTGCGTTTCTGGTAACCGAGGGTTAAATCCTGCGGTTGCAGGCGCAGGGGTCATTATCCTGGTCTTGGCGACCAAATGAGTCGCTTGCCGCCACCCCCGTTCGGGTGGTTCGCGGCTCGCCACATGCCTTATCGTGAGAGTAGTCTTTCTTTCTACCTCATCTCCGCAGCCGGGATCGCCAGCACGGGTTGCGCATGATGCTGAAGCGCAGGGTAACCCTCACCGGACGAGCGGCCTATTGACAGGGATACACCCGGAGTTGGTGGGAGGTGTCGGGCATGATGGCCTTAGCGCGCCACATGCCTGCTGGCCGCGACTACGAAACCAACTCAGCGTCGAGACGGTAGACGTCCAGACCTCAGTCAGTGCCCTTGGCGACGCGTATTGGCCGTTGCCCCGAAACGGTGCCAAGCCCGGGCATGCTCGGGGTTATGGCCATGATGTCTGATGGGCCACTGGCGGCGGCCCCTGTCCACCTAGTGCCGTGGGGCTGATACAGGTAACCCGGAAAAGGGGGCGGTTATCAGCCTTGAAGCGTGAGATGCTCTGTCGCGGCACTGCCAGGATCTTCATCGTGGCACGACTGGGGTTTTCCTGTCGGGCTGGACTTGGGAGCAGCGGGCAGAAAGGTGATGTTCCTCGCCCACCGTGCCACACCCTGGGAGACAGCCTGGACCAGGCGGCCGTCGCGGAAAGAGGCGGCGCTGGCACCATTGCACTTGCGGCTGGCATGCAAGGCACCGCGGCCGGCCCTCAGGTGGCAGTGGTGGCACTCGGCCTCGGCATTCACCTCGCTCCAGCTGCCCGTGAAGCGGGGATGGCGGAGCATGGTCAGGATGGGCGCGCCGGAGACCGGGGCACCAACCAGGGCCAGGACCTGATCGACCGGGGCCAGCAGGCGCAACGGGTCTTACCGGGCGTCGCTCAAATCAGCTAGTCGCTGCGGTAGTAAGTGTGCTGAGCCTTGAGGGTGAGGTTATGCAGGTCCGTCCGAAAGGGGGGGTCAGCTCAGTGTGGTCGTAAGGTGAACTTACTTGGCTGGAACGTGAGGACGATCCCACCCTCCTGGGAGGCAGGGGCTCCTGCCAGTTTCATCCTGGACCACCACAACGATCAACTCTGCGCCGTCTGCGCCATCCGCATTGACCTAACGAACAGCAGATCGTGATCAGCGTCTTCCTCTATCTGCCCCTACGGCAGCAAGACGACGCCCTATCCCCAGGCTTGCTTGCTGGTCAATGTCCTCGCCCCCGATGCCTGCCACGGCCATCTGAAGACCCGGCTGCCAGCGTCGGGCCACACCCGCCGGGTGTCGTCCGCCGTTATTGTGGGCGTGATCACCATCGGGCTGTTGGAAGTACGCAATCTGCGGTGCGGGGAGGCCATCTTCAGACCGTGAAGCGCGGCTTTGGCCGAGGTAGCGGTCAGCGACCGTCAAGCTGCGCCCGTCCTCACCGCGAGAACCATCATGACAGCCAACAACGATCCCGTGTTGGCAGGGCTTGAGGGGCGATCCCGGCACCGGCGGGTCAACCCGCCACCACCCGCACGCCCCCTGATTCCGGGGGATGCTACCCTCTGCCAATCTTAGGGGCCATGCCTGGCCCCCGTTCCTCAGGAGCCATTCCAATGATGACCGTCATGTATTTCCATGGTTTCGCCAGCGGTCCTCAGGGACCCAGTCCCAAGACGGACCTGCTCCGTGAACTGGGGTATGACGTGGCCCTGATCGCCACCTATGGCGACTACCGGCCGGCTGGCTATCGGGCGGCCTTTGCTCGGCTGGGCCTGGAACCCACCGTGCCGCTGGCGTTGATGGGGACCAGTCTGGGAGGTTTCTGGGCGCGTCGGTTGGGCCAGGAACTCGGCCGGCCGTGGATCGCCATGAACCCCGCGATCCAACCCTCCCAGTCCCTGCGGCGCTACCTCGGCATCCAGACCCGTTTTGACACGGGCGGAACCTTCACCTGGACCACCGCGGATTGCGGGGGTATGTGGCGGAGGAGCAGGTGGCGTTGCGGGCGGACCTGCCGGGCTTGCTCATTCTCGCGGCGGATGACGCAGTGCTCGACTACCGGCTAGCCCGGGACGCCGCGAGCGCGACGCGGCTGGTGGTCCTGCCCCGTGGTGGGCATCAACTGCACAATACGGCGGATTATGGGGAGGCAGCAGGTGCCTTTTTGGCCGCGTTGGCGAATGAACAATCCATTTGATGATCGGGAGGATTTCGAACCGGTGCTGTTGAGAACCCCAAACAAACCAAACTAAATCCGCACTCACCTGACCCTTCATCGCCACGCCTGTGCCTGGGCAAGCAACGCCAGCGCACACGAGCAGTCTTGTCCCTCGGTGCCCTGAAGCGCCGGGAATTTCCCCGGGGTGAGGCGCACCCTCCCTGTGCGCCACCCCCCGCCAAGTCCCCGCGTTTTCGCGCTCAGGCCACCAGCGCGCCTCCCTTCTGCTTGAGACGACACTCCTGCATCAGCCGCCGCAGGAATTGCTGCGGCGTGAGCGTCTCGTCCAGCAACTCCCGTTGCCGGCAGACATTCGCGAAATCCCCGGGCGTCAGCAGATCCAACGTCCCCAGATGCCGCTCGACCTCCGCCGGCAGCGCCGCCTCCTGATCCCCCAACACCTCGCGCGCGAACAGCTTCCGGCGCTGCACCGGATTCAACGCCCGGAAATTCAGCTTGAAGTCAAACCGCCGCAAGGCCGCCGCATCGAGACCGCTCATCAGATTCGTCGCAGCGACGAAGATCCCCGGGAACCGTTCCATCTGCTGCAGCAACTCGTTGACCTGCGTGCGCTCCCAGCTGTTGCGCGCCTGACTCCGGTCCATGAGAAAACTGTCGACCTCGTCCAGCAGCAACACCGTGCGCTGGGGATCGATCTCACGAAACAGCTTCGCCAGATTCTTCTCCGTCTCGCCGACCCAACACGAGACCAGCTCCGAACCCAGCCGCGCATCCAGTTCGCGATCCAGCGCCTCCGCCAGGACCTCCGCGAACGCCGTCTTGCCGGTCCCCGGCGGACCGTAGAAGCACAGACTGCCCCGCCCGCGCCGGTCCAGTGCGCGGACGATGGCGCTGGGAGTGATATCCCCGCCCAGGTTGAGGAACTCCACATTGAACCCGATCGCCCGCTGCCGCTGCCGGGGTGCGGTGGCGCCCCCATGCACCAGGGCGCGCAGGGCCTTCACCCCCTCGCGCACCACCTCCGCCGGCGCCGTGTCCGGACGCAACCGCACCAACCGCCCCGCGGCGCCCAGCAGCGCCGGCGTCAGGGCGGGGTCCGCCGCCAGTTCGTCCAGCAGCGCCGGCGGGATGCCCGCCGCGCCCAGATGGCGCTCGGCCATCTGCCGCCGCACCGCATGCCGCGGTGTATCAAACGCCACCGGCAGCAGGAAGCGCTGCAAAAAGGCCGGAGCCAAGCCCTCGATGTGGTTCGTGATCCAGATCGCCGGCACCGGATTCTCCTCCAGCAGCCGGTTCAGCCAGCTATTTTGCATGCCCGCCTGCTGGCCGTGCAGCTCCAAGACGAGGTTGTCGAGATTCAGAACAACATCCTCCACCCCGTCGAAGATCAGCACCGTGTCCCGCTGGCGGGACAACAGCCGCTGGGCCAGGAGATAAGCCGACAGCCGGGCCCCGGCCGTCAGACCATAGCCTTCATCCGTCGCCGCCCGCACCTGATAGGCACGCAGCGATTGCTGCGCCGCCAGCGCGCGGGCCAGCTCCGTTTTCCCCGTCCCCGACGGCCCATAGAACAGCGCGTTGACCCCCGCCTCCCCCGCCAGTGCGCCCTGGCGCAGGACCGTGCCCACATGCGCGCAGGCCCGGTCCAGGTGGGGGAAGTCACGCACCGCCCAGGCCGCCGCCGGAACCGGTTCAATGAACCGGGCCAGCAGATCATCACGCTCCTTCACGGCCCCCTCCTCCAGCAAACTGCGCAGCAGATCGCTGGGCTGGATGAAATCCTCCAGGTCCGCGTCATCGCTGAATTTCACCAGGCCCAGGCTGCGCAGGAGGGCCTGCGGCGCCAGGGCCGCGCGCACCGCCGCCACGTCCGCATTCAGCATCTTTGCCAGCCGCCGGCAGTTGACACGAGCGTTGGCTTGCGTGAATTGACGCAGCAGAGCGAGGAAGCTGCTGCCAGACATGAGGCACCGCTCCAGAAAGTCCAGGAGCTGGATTTCCAGCCCCGTCAGCTGCAGCGCCTGACCCACCACCCGCAGTGCCGGGTTGACCGGCTCCCGGCCGTCCTGCATCGCGAGCCGGGCCAAGTCCCGTCGCGACATCTGACGCGCCCGGTCCAGGATGAGCCGGTCGCGCCTCTCCTCTTCGCGTTGCTCCCAGATCGCCATATCCAGCTCGTCATCCGCGGCTGGTTGCTCCGCGGTGTCCCCATCCGCAGCCAGACATCGCGTCATGCCATCCTGATCGAACAGGGGCAGCAGCAATTTCGTGATGAAACCATTCCCCTCTGAGCGACTGTCCAGGGGAATTTCGCTTGTCATCGCCCGCGACAAGCGCAGGGCATAGTGCGCCACCCGCCGCTCGGCGGCAGGCATGGCGCTGAAGTCAGACCGCCAGGGGCTGGGCAGATAGGGCATAGGCAATCTCCTGAAAAAAATTGGGCTCAGTGAAACGCTCACGGCGAACGGGTTCGCGTCAGGGCCGGCCACGGCGGACCGGCCGACGTGCGGCAACAGCAACCGGCGTCGGCTGCGGGGCCGCACCGGGTTCAGTTCGTCAGATTGTTAAAGAGCGTTCCCGGCATCCCGCCCGGGGCGCCGGCTGGGCGGCGCTGACCGCCGCCGCGCCCTCCGTCAGGGGAGCCAGGGGCGATCAGCCCCGGTAGAATTCGAAGTACTGACTGTTGAAGTGAAAGGTGACAAAGTCGCCCCGTCCGTGCTCCTCGTCCCAGATCACCCCCAGAATGATGTCAAGGGGCTCACGGAAGTAGGTGCTGCCGCTGATGATTTCGCTGTCGAACACCGGCTGCTCCAGCACCTCGATCACCACTGCCGGCTGTCCCGGCTTGGGCGCCCGGCGGTTGCACAGTCCAGGTTTCCAGGTCACCAGGTCGCCGGGGGCGAACTGATGACGCACCTGTAATTGCCGATAGCGCTCCAGCAGCACCGGCGCCAGATCGCTGTCGAACGTGTCGAGATCCTCGTCAAGCAGCAACGAGGGGGTGTCCTCGCTGAGGCCGATGCGATTGAGCAGTTCGCGCGAAGACAGATAACGATCGTGATGAGGCATGGGCGTTGATCTCCGCCCCCCGTCAAGCCGTCGCGTGCGCCTTGTACCGCTGCTCCTGCAGCAGCAGCCGCAGAAATTCCCGGGCTGAGAGCGTCTCCCCAAGCAAGTCCCGTTGCCGGCAGACATTGGCAAAGTCACCCGGCGTCAGCTGCTCCAGGGCCGCCAGTTGCCGGGCGATGTCCACCGGTACCGGGGCCTCCTGATCGCCCAGGGCCTCGCGGGCAAAGAGCAGTTGGCGTTGCCGGGGGTTCAGGGCCCGGAAGTGCAGCTTGAAGTCAAACCGGCGCATGGCCGCCGCATCGAGACCGCTCATCAGATTCGTCGCGGCGACGAAGATCCCCGGATAACGTTCCATCTGCTGCAGCAACTCGTTCACCTGAGTGCGTTCCCACGGATGGCGGGCCTGGCGCCGGTCGGCCAGGAAGCTGTCCACCTCATCCAGCAACAGCACCGTGTGCCGGGGATCGGCTTCCTGAAACAGTCGGGCCAGGTTCCGCTCCGTCTCACCCACATAGGGGGAGATCAGGTCCGATGCCTGACGCGCCACCAGTTCGCGGTCCAGAGCCTCGGCCAGCACCTCGGCGAAGGCGGTCTTTCCGGTACCCGGGGTACCATGGAAGCACAGCGTACCCCGCCCACGGCGGTCGATGGCCTGGACGATGGCGCTCGGGCTGATGTCGCCGGCCAGGTTAAGAAAGGCGACGTCGAAGGCCGTGGTCATCGGCCGCTGCCATGGCGTGGCCTGTCCATGGAGCAAGGCGCGCAGCGAACCGACCACCTCGCGCACCACCCGCGCGGGCGGGGTATCCGGGCGCAGGTCCACCAGGCGCCCGGCGGCCCCCAGGACCGCCGGGGTGAGGGCGGCATCCGCCGCCAGTTCGTCCAGCAGCGCCGGCGGGATGCCCGCCGCGCCCAGATGGCGCTCGGCCATCTGCCGGCGTACCGAGCGCGGGGGTGTCACGCACGCCACCGGCAGCAGGAAACGCCGCAGGTAGGCCGGGTCCAGCCCCGCTGTCCGGTTGGTGATCCAGATCGCCGGTACCGGGTTCTCTTCCAGTATCCGGTTCATCCACCCCTTCTGCCGGACGGGCTCCGGGTCCCACAGGGCGTTGGCAAACGGGAGGACGTCCTCGACCTCGTCGAAGATCAGCAGGGTATCGCGCCGCCGCGCCAGCAGGCGCTGGGCCAGCAGATAGGCCGCCAGCCGCCCCTGCCGTTCCAGGCCGTCACCGTCCTCAGCGGTGTCCCGCACCTGATAGGCGCGCAGCCCGCGGGCCGCGGCCAGCGCCCGGGCCAGTTCCGTCTTGCCGGTACCCGGCGCACCATGGAACAGGGCGTTGACCCCCGCCAGGCCGCGGCGCGCCGCCTGTTCCAGGGGGGTCCCGACCTGGGTGTCAACGCTGGCCAGATGGGGAAAGTCCCTCAACCCCCACGCCGCGGCGGGCGCCGGTTCGATCAGCCGGTCCAGTAAGGCCTCCGCATCCGCCGGCGCCTCATCGAGGATGGTTTTCAACAGGGAGGTGGGCTGGACAAAATCCTCCAGGTCGCTCTCCAGGTGGTAGTCGACGAGACCCAGCCGGCACAACGCTGCCTGTGGGTTCAGGGCGCGGCGCAGGGCGGCCTCGCCCACGCCCAGGGCGACCGCGAGTCGCCGGCGATTCTCCTGGGCCGTCGTGCCGCGAAATTGCCGTAACAACAGCCGTAAGGAATTGGCATGCACCTGATCGATAAAATCCAGGACCTGGAGTTCCAGGTCCTGCAGGGCCAGGGCCTCACCCAGGACAAGGATGCCGGGATTGAGGGGGCCGACCCCATCCGCCTCGGCCAGTCTGGCCAACACCGCCGGGGGGGTCTGCCGGGCCAGCTTGAGGATCTGCTCATCGAGTTCATCACGCGCGATGACGTCCACCGGGTCCTCGCCGGCGGCGAGCCGGCTGGCGCTCCCGGCGGGAACGACCCCCCGCAACCAGCCGCTCAGCGCATCGGCGTCAAACAAGGGCCGCAGCAGTTGCCACACGATTCCCTCCGCGCGCAGATGCAGGGACCCGCGGATCACCTCGTTCGGGTACACCAGGGCGAGCCGGAG
This sequence comes from Gammaproteobacteria bacterium, assembly GCA_019136395.1. Next base: position 4,913 of record JAGVUH010000498.1, on the reverse strand, counting down.
TGCGTAGTGCATCGCCCGCCGCTGACTGGCTTCGAGGGCGGAAAAATCAGGCTGGTAAGGGGGGGTGTGCATACTGACCTCGTCGAAACAGTGACTGACCGGCTGACGAAAGGGGCCAAGCGCCGGTTGTTGCGGCGCAGTGTGCATCGCCCTCGCGACAAGGCTTGACGGCGCGCGTTGCTACCCTGGCGCCTTCCCGGACGGCGCCCGGCCGGGCGGACCAGCACCCGGTCCCGGGCCGCCGCCGACGGGCAAACGGTAGCTGGCAACCCGGAGGAAAGACCCATGCGGACCGCGCTGTTCGTGACCCTTCTGCTGGGTGGACTGGCCGCCACCAACCCGGACCTGAATGACTATCAGCACTTCGTCCGGCACCACCTGGCGCAACGGCTGGATGCGATGTATCAGGAAGTGATCAGGAACCCCGACGGCGAGCTGGCCAGGCGTGGCGTAGCGCCCTTTCTGACCGCGGTCGCGCTGCTGGAAGGCGGCACAGGGGACCACCTGGCGCAGGCCCTCCTGCCCGGCACCACCCGCAAGGGTTACCTCATTGCCAGCGTCTACACCACCCACGTCATGGACAATGTCGACGTGGTTTATCTTGGCATCTTCAGGAAATTCATCCAGCTGGACGGCCTGCACGTTTCACCGGCAAGCACGGCCACGCCGCCCGCGGCCCGCCCCGCCGGGATGGCCCACGCCCTATGGGAGTCCGACTGGGGGAGTGGCATCCAGGCCACGGCCACGACCCGTCCCTGTCAGCGCAAGGAATTGACGGCGGAGGGATACCAATATGCCATCACGGTGGATATCCCCGTGACGCGTCTGGCCAAACGGGAACACGCCTGGGCGGTCCAGGGTGAGCGCGCCCAGACCCTCGACGGATGCTGGCGCCAAAGAACGGATGACCTGGTGCGGGCGAAACTGATCCGCAAGAAGGATGGCAAGGTTTATGTGATCAACCTGAATTTTCAGGATGGCTCCTGGCGGCACCGCCGGGCCCGGTAACATGCGCCGCGGTCACAGACAGCTCACCGCGGCGCCTCCCGGGGTCAGGGAGCCTGGTGATCAGTTAGCGACGCAACTGTTCCCGGAACTGTAGTAACCGCTCGGGCAACTGCCGCCGCTGTTGAAGAAGGCGTGACAGGCGCTGTTGGCACTGGCGACGCAACTGTTGCCACTACTGTAGTAGCCGCTGGGGCAACTCCCGCCCCCATTGAAAAAGGCGTAAGGGGCATTCTGCCCGGAAGGCACGCAGGAATTGCCCGAGGAGTAGTAGCCAGAGGGACAACTCCCCCCATGATTGGCAAACCCGGCGGCCATGGGCGCGGGGATGTTACAGCCGGCGACGGCGGGGGACAGGGATCCCATCAGGATGGCCAGGGCAATCAGTTTGAACAGACCGGTGAGCATGAAGATGACCTTGCAGGTGAGATGACAGGAAGGTGCCCTGACCCGGAAAGGCGTCAGCCAATGACTTGGGGAGGGCGGGCAACACGTAGCCTAACCCCGGGTCGCGACCAAGGTTGTCGCGCGGAGCCGTGATGTGCTTTCGCGGCCCTTCACGGCCCCGAATGGGGAATTCCCATGCCCCTCCCACGCCGGAGTAGCCGGAGGCCCTGATGGCTCAGGGCTTCAGGGCAGGATGCCTGTCCAAATCAGCGTTGAACTGGTCCGTCAACAAGATGGGAGCTGCCGGACTCGTAGTCCTCCAGCGTGATCCGCCGTGCCCCGCGGTAGAGTTGCAGGCAGAAGACGTGACCACTTTCCAGTGAGACAACCAGAACGCCTCCCGGTGAGAGCACATGACTTTCAACGGCAGAAGACCCGTGCCAGCAGGCTGGCGCGGCCCGGGTGCAGGAGGTAATTCCCGCTGTTTTGCCATCCGCCCATGCGGCCGACTGGCCGGAGATTGCCTGTGGCGCTTCAAGCGCAAGCCGGTGATGAAGGAACTGAGGGGCTAGCCAGGGGAGATCTAACTGCCATAGCGGTCCGTTGACGAGTTGATCTCTCTGTCCATCCCATAACAGGGACTCCACCCCAGACCATGAAAGGATGCGCCCGTCGGGCAGTTCCAACGCCCCCTTGATCCTGTAGGCATGCCCTTTAAGTATGGCAAGCGAAGCGCCACTCTGTCCGTCCCACAAACGCAGAGTACCGTCCTCAGCCCACGAGAGGATACGCTCATCGGGAAGTTCCATCGCGCCAACAATGTGATACGAATGCCCTACAAGGATGGCAAGCGGAGCGCCGCTCTGCCCATCCCACAAACGCAGAGTACCGTCTTCAGACCATGAGAGAAGGTTCCGGTCGGACAGTTCCATCGCTCCAGTGACCAGTTTGGTATGCCCTTCAAGTATAAAAAGTAGGTCACCACTCTCACCGTTCCACAGGCGCAGGGTGCAGTCGTGTGACCAGGATAGGATGCGTCCATCCGGAAGCGAAAAAGCACCCTTGATGTCACCGTGATGACCATTGAGTATTGAGAGTTGCTCACCATTATCACCATTCCAGAGGCGCAAGGTCCTGTCTCGCGACCAACTGAGGATGCGACCGTCATCAAGTATCTGCGCACCTCTGATATCGCTTCTATGCCCGTTCAGGGTGGCCAGTTGGGAAGTATTTTGTCTATCCCATAAATCCCATACGTAAAGATTGTGATCAAAATTAGACCAGTGCGCTGACCAGGTGAGGATGCGTCCATCAGGAAATAGACATGCCCTATGTCCTGGAAGTGTTGCGACCAATGCTCCACTTTGCATTTTCCAAACATATATAGTTTCATCCTCTGCAGTAGAGATGACATATTCATCTGTCATCGACTGGATGCTAGTCACTTCATCATGATGCCCTGGTAGCGACCGCGCTGGTAATCCATTTTTTATGTTCCAGATTCGCAAGGTTCCATCCCGTGACCAGGACAGGACGAGCCCGTCAGTGAGGAGTGCGGTGCCCCCGACCCCGTCAGTATGGCCAGGTATGATCGCCATTGGTTCCTGACTACTGAGATTCCACATAAAAAGCGAACTTTCCAGGTTCCACTTACTCCACAACCACGATAGTAACTTCTGGTCAGAAATAACCAGCATGCCATCAATAGGCAATGGCTCTCCAAAGGCTTTCAGAAAGGCCCCACGCTCACCATCCCAAAGCCGCAGAGTGTCGAAATGCGCCCATGAGAGGATACACCCATCTGATAGAACAATTGCACCTTTTACTCCACTGGAATGTCCGGCGAGTAGTTCCAATGGTGCGCCACTTTTTCCGTCCCACATACGCAGAGTCTTATCGTTCGACCAAGACAGGATACGCCCGTTGGGTAGAACGGCTGCACCTGTGATCTCCTCGGTGTGCTCAGAAAGTAACGCAATTTGCTCGCCTCTCTGAACATCCCATAAGCGCAGAGTAGCATCATATGACCATGAGAGAATGTGCCCGTTGGGAATCTCCAGAGCACCATTTATTATTGAGTTATGCCCGCTGAGAATGGCAACTGGATCACTCCTTTTTCCATCCCAAAGAAGTAATGTGTGATCTGAGGACCAATCACTTGACCAAGAAAGGATACGTCCATCAGAGAGTGATAACGCTCCTGTGACCTTGGTTTTATGGCCAATGAGGGTAACAAGTGGGACTCCAGTCTCGCTGTCCCATAGTCGCAACGTGCAGTCATCCGACCAAGACAGGATACGCCCATCCGGAAGCAACATGACACCATTTATATTATCAGTATGTCCAATAAGTGATTTCTGTAGATCACCTGTCTGGCCGTCGATGATAAAGAGGCGCCTTTGAGGGTTTAACATTGACCATGTGAGAACGCAACCATCAGGTAACAGCAGGGCCTCGGTGACATAAAAGGCATGGCTACCGATGATGGTCTTAACCAATGCGCCGCTGTCCTGCTCCCAAAACCGCAGGGTGTTATCTTCGGACCATGATAGGATTCGTCCATGAGGAAGTACCAGAGCCCCAGTCACAGGCTTTGTATGACCCTCCAGGACCCGCAAGCATGGGTCAGTGATTACATGCTCTTGCCGCCGTTGATTGCATATCCACACCCAATCGCAATGGCCCGCCGCCAGCCATTCCTCCGCCGCCCGCGTCACCGGGCTGTCATCGGCATGTTCGACCGCCAACTGGAGCAGAATCTTATTGGCCGGCCAGCGCTCATCCCCCCGCCGCAGGATGTGCTCGCGCTCGCGGAAGAAGGCCTCCCAGAGCCGGAACTCCTGCCACCCGGCTTCCTCCGGCAGGCGGGCAAGGACGGTCTCGTAGTCGGCCACCAGGCCACGGATGGCGCTGCCCGGCAGTTCCGCCGTGTAGGCTTGCAGAAAGGCAAAATCGGTGAGGCGTTGCCGGGCGGCCTCCAGGCCCGCGGCACCCTGCCAGCGCAGGGCATAGCGCACCCCCCAGCGGAACAGATGCTGGCGCAGGTTGCCCGGTGGCAGCCCGGCCCAGCCGTCGGCCAGACGGCAGAGCTTGCGTTCGGCGTCGCGCACCGTGCCGGCCAGGGCCGGGGCGGAGGGGGTGGTCGGCCGTCCTTCGCGGGCCGGGACGCCGCCCACATAGTCGCGGAAGCTCTGGTGATAGAGGGTCAGGCCCGCGGTCCCGTCGGCGGTGGGGGCGTCGCGCAGCAGGGCCCGCCCCGCCCGGACGGCCTGCCGGGCGCGCTCGGTATAATCCGGGGCCTCCGCGGGCACGTCGGCGAGCAGCAGGGCGAGCGCCGCCGGGTCCAGGGGCTCCTCGGCCCGCGCCAGACAGGCGACCAGCAGCGGCAGGTCGCGCCTGAGGTCCGACAGCCCGATCCCTGCCATCAGGGCGTCATAGTAGGCGACCAGCCCCCTGGGCAGCCGGTCCTCGTCGTGGACCGTCAGGCGGCCGCCGCGCAGATCCTCCAGCAGCAGATGGAC
>JAGVUH010000290.1 GCA_019136395.1 Gammaproteobacteria bacterium | reverse complement strand
ACAACCACCAAGGATTACGAATATCTGGCCTATCAGGTCAACGAGCTGTTTACGATCGAATTTCGCGCCATGAGCCCGGAACAACTCGAGCAGCGTCAGCGGGAGCAGGTGACCTTCAGCGGCGACCGACTAAGCCTCAATTTTCAGGATATCGAGGTCCGCGCCGTGCTCCAACTTCTCGCGGATTTCACTGGCCTCAACCTGGTCGCCAGCGACACCGTGGCTGGTAACGTGACCCTCCGCCTGAAAAACGTTCCTTGGGACCAGGCCCTGGATATCATCCTCAAGGCCAAGGGGCTGACCATGCGCCAGAAGGGCACCGTTATCATGGTGGGCCCGACCGAGGAGGTCTTGGCGCGGGAGGAAACGGAACTGGAGGCTACGCGGAAGATCGAGGAATTGGCGCCACTGCGCACCGAGTATATCCAGATCAATTACGCCAAGGCCGCGGATATCGCCAAGCTCTTGGAAACCCGCCAGATCACCACTGGCCAGGCAAGCGGCAATCTTGGCCAGGTCAATGGCAAGGCCAAGGCCGAAAAGGAGCAGGCGGAGGTCAAGGGGCTCCTTTCCAGCCGTGGCAGCGTCACCGCCGATGAACGCACCAATACCCTGCTGGTGCAGGAAACAGCAGAAAAGCTCGAAGAGATTCGCCAGTTAGTAGCCCGTCTGGATGTCCCCGTGCGTCAGGTCATGATCGAATCGCGGGTGGTCATCGCCACGGACAACTTCGCCCGGGAACTAGGGGTCCGCTTTGGCTATAACCGCCTACAGGTCAACGAGAATACAGGCGACTTCAACGAAATTTTCGGGTCGCAACGTGGTACCTTGAAAGGCGAGGATTACTGGGGCACCACTATCGACGACACCGTTCCCCTGATGGTCGACCTGCCTGCCGTCAACGCCACGAGTGGTATCAACTTTCTGGTCGGCAAGATTGGCAGCTACCTGCTACAACTGGAACTGACGGCGATGCAGGAGGAAGGGCGCGGGGAAATCGTGGCTAATCCCCGGGTCATCACCTCCGATAAACAGGCCGCCTTGATCGAAGTGGGACAGCGGGTCCCGGTCGTCACCCCGGGTACCGTTGATCAACCACCTACCGTGAAATACGAGGATGCGACACTGAAATTGGATGTCACTCCCCACATCACCCCGGACAATCGCATCATCATGGGCCTGAAGGTGTCCAAGGATGAGCCGGATGCCGCCCTGAATGTCGATGGCAACCCCTATATCAATAAGCGGACCGTGGAGACCAACGTCCTGGTGGACAATGGGGAAACCGTGGTCCTGGGTGGAGTGTTCGAGCGTTCCCGGTTCACCAACAAGGATCAGGTGCCCTGGCTGGGCGATTTACCGATCCTGGGCAATCTCTTCAAGAACGATTCCCGTCAGGAAACCAATCAAGAACTGCTCATCTTCGTCACCCCCCGCATTTTGCAACAAGAGATGAAAGCGCGTTGATACCCGGGCCTAATGGCCCCAAGCGCTTGAACGCCAAGCTCCTTAACGAGAAAGTATCTGTCCATGAAGCGGTTAAACAACATCTTTCTCGTCGGCCCCATGGGCGCCGGCAAATCCACCATCGGCCGTCAGTTGGCCGAGGCCCTGTCCTTCCACTTTGAGGACAGCGATCATGAAATCCAGCGCCGGACCGGCGTCGATATCCCCACCATCTTCGAGTACGAGGGCGAGGAAGGCTTCCGCAAGCGCGAGGAGCAGGTCATCGCCGACCTGACCGAACAGGACGGCATCGTCCTCGCCACCGGTGGCGGCGCCGTGCTGCGCGAGACCAACCGTCAGCGCCTCACCGCCCGGGGCGTGGTGATCTACCTCCACTGCAGCCCGGAGCAGCAGTTCGCCCGCACCAACCGCGATCGCAACCGGCCGCTGATCCAGACGGCGGACCCCCTGCAGAGCCTGCGCGACATCATGGAGATTCGTGAGCCCCTCTACCGCCAGGTGGCTGACCTGGTCGTCTCCACCGAGAAGCGCGGCACCGTCGCCGTGGTCAAGGAGATCCGCCGGCGCCTGGAGACGGAATTAGTCTGATGACCAGAACCCTTGAGGTCGCCCTCGGCGACCGCTCTTATCCGATTTATATAGGCAGGCAACTGCTCGCCGATCCCCGCTGGTACCAGCCCCACATCCGCGGCCGCCAAGTGATGATCGTCAGCAACGAGACGGTCGCCCCCCTCTATCTGGCCCAGGTGGAACAGGCCCTGGCCGGCTACCAGTTGGCGCGGGTCATCCTCCCCGATGGCGAAGAGTACAAGACCCTGGAGATCTGGCACCGCATCTTCGACAGCCTGCTGTGCAACCGTTTCAGCCGCGACTGCACCCTGGTCGCCCTCGGCGGCGGCGTGGTGGGGGACATGGCCGGCTTCGCCGCCGCCTGCTACCAGCGTGGCGTGGACTTCATTCAGGTGCCCACCACCCTGTTGGCCCAGGTGGACTCATCCGTGGGTGGCAAGACCGGCGTCAACCACCCCTTGGGCAAGAACATGATCGGCGCCTTCCACCAGCCCCGCGCCGTCATCATCGACACCGATACCCTGAACACCCTACCGGACCGAGAGGTTTCGGCCGGCCTGGCGGAGGTCATCAAGTATGGCCTGATCCGCGATCCGGACTTCTTCACCTGGCTAGAGGCACGGATGCCCGCCCTGCGCGCCCGGGATGGCGCCGCCCTGGCCGAGGCCATCGAGCGCTCTTGCCGCAACAAGGCCGAGGTGGTGGCGGCGGACGAGCGCGAATCCGGCCAGCGCGCCCTGCTCAACCTGGGCCACACCTTTGGCCATGCCATCGAGACCGGCATGGGCTACGGCGCCTGGCTTCACGGTGAGGCCGTCGCTGCCGGCATGTGCCAGGCCGCCGACCTCTCTCACCGTCTCGGCTGGCTGAGCGCCGCCGATCTGGACCGCGCCCGTACTCTCATCGCCGCCGCCGGCCTGCCCACCGCCCCACCCCGGGAACTCAGCCCCGCTACCTTCCGCGACCTGATGGCCGTGGACAAAAAGGTCCAGGATGGCCGCCTGCGTCTGGTCCTACTCCATGGCATCGGCACCAGCCTGGTCACCGGGGATTTCGATCTGGCCAAGCTGGATGAGACCTTGAATCAAGCGTAGCTGAAAGTCCCACCAGTGAAGACCGATAGTCTCTTCTACGAACTCTTCCGGCGCTGGCCTGCCCTGGCACTGGATCTGGCAGGACTTGAACCAACCGCTGGATCGCGTTACACATTTCGTTCGGAAGAAATAAAGCAGACCGCCTTCCGGCTGGACGGCGTTCTCTCACCCCCCGAGGACAGTGATGAACCGTGGGTATTCGTCGAGGTCCAGTTCCAGCCTGACGAGACCCTTTACCGGCGACTTTTTGCGGAGATCTTCCTTTTTCTCCATCGCGCGCCCAAACCACGTCCCTGGCGGGCATTGGTCATCTATCCTCATGCCAGCGCCGAGCATGTTCCAATTGGCTACGCTTCGCTTCTCTCCTTGCCAGAGATCCAGCGGATAGACCTGACAGCCTTGAGGGACCAAGAGCGACAGACGCCAGGCTGGGAACTGCTGCGCCTAATCGTGGACGAAACCGATATGGCGCTCCAACGCGCCCAGCGCCTGCTAGGCCGCGCCCCCCTCGATCCAGAACGGCTGGACCTGCTGAACTTTATCGAGACGATCCTGATCTACAAGCTCCCCCAATGCAGCCGAGAGGAGATTCAATCTATGTTGGCCTTGACTGACATTGACCTGAAACAAACCCGTTTCTACCAGGATGTCCTTGCGGAAGGGATCGAAGAGGGCCGGCAAGAAGGCGAATCCGCAATGCTTCAGCGCCTTATCACTCTCAAATTTGGCCAACCTGACCCTAGCATCCTCCACCGCATCGAAACTGCTGATACCGATACCTTACTGCGCTGGGCTGAGCGAATACTCACAGCAACAACCCTGGACCAAGTCCTGATCCCAGGCGAAAGCCATTGACCTTCCATGCGGCTGACTCAACAGCAACAAGCGACGATCCGGGCGGTTCTCCGCCGGCACTTTGGTTCCACCAGCCAGATTCGGCTATTTGGCTCGCGCATTGATGACACGGCTAAGGGTGGAGATATTGATCTGTACATCGAGCCGGACATCCAGTCACCCGACCAGATCATTGAGGCGCGGTTGAATGCACTAGCCGAGTTGCACTTGGCTCTTGGAGAACAGAAGATCGATCTGCTGGTGCGCCGTCAACAGGGGCCAGAACTCCCCATCCATCGCCATGCCCAAAAGACCGGGGTGTCCCTATGACGCCCATGGCATACCTAGGCGCGAGGGACATCTGCCGCATCCATGCCGAGCGGCTACGTTGGTCGCTGGATACCTTGCGGCCACTGCGACCACTAACCGCGGAAAAACTTACCACCCTGAGGCCGATGGACCTCGCTGTCTGTGATCAGTTTATTACCCGGTTCTCCAAGCTTCAGGACACGATGGGGGCTAAGCTGTTCCCCGCCGTTCTGGAATTGACCCGTGAGTCGGGTGATCTGTCCGCTTTCATCGACAAGCTGAATCGGCTGGAGAAAATCGGTGCCATTGGATCGGCGCAACAATGGCTTACGTTGCGTGAAATGCGCAATCAGTTTGCCCACGATTACCCTGAGGATCCTGAAATACAAGCCAGTCTCCTCAATCGCGCCTTCAATCTGGCTGAGGAGATGATGCGGATTCTTGAAGAGGTAAATCGCTTTGCTGAGCGCTATCTGTGACATCCTGCCACCGCTTCGCTTCTTTTTCTGTCAAAGATCCAGTGGATAGGCATGGACACTCCTAGCGCGCAAGAAGGTTGGTTCATAAGCTTGTCGCCTTGAATGAAGGACGCTAACCATGGCCCTGGTTCCCGCCAAAAAAACCGATCCCGCTGCTAAGCCCGGGCCAGTCAATAAGCCCGAGGCGGACAAAAACCTCCTCTTCGCTTGGGAAGGCATGGACCGCTCCGGCAAGCGGGTCAAGGGTGAAACCCCGGCCTCCGACCAGGCTGCGGTGCGCGCCGAATTGCGCCGTCAGGGCATCACCCCCGCCAAGATCCGCAAAAAGACTCAGGTAAGAAGTGGCAAGAAAAAGATCGTCCCCAAGGACATCGCCGTCTTCAGCCGCCAATTGGCCACCATGATGCAGGCCGGCGTACCCCTGGTACAGGCCTTTGACATCGTCGGTCGGGGGCATGAAAACCCGGCCATGTCGGACCTCATCCTCTCAGTCAAAAATGACCTCCAAAGCGGCACTGCCCTTACCCTGGCCCTGGCCAAGCATCCCCTCTTCTTCAACCAGCTCTTCTGCAACCTGGTACAGGCCGGGGAGCAGGCCGGCGTGCTCGATACCATGCTGGACAAGCTGGCCACCTACCTAGAGAAGACCGAGAGCATCAAGGGCAAGATCAAAAAGGCCCTCTTCTACCCCGCGGCGGTCATCATCGTCGCTATCGTGGTGACGGCCGTGATCATGATTTTCGTCATTCCCCAATTCAAGGAACTTTTCACGAGCTTTGGCGCTGATTTACCGGCCTTCACACTCTTGGTGATGGGAATTTCCGATTTCATGGTCGAGTGGTGGTGGGGCATCGGTCTCGCACTTGGTGCTGCTGGCTATAGCTTCGTCCAAAGCTACAAGCGTTCAGCCCCGTTACGAGAGGGGATCGACCGTACCATGCTCAGATTTCCCATCATCGGGCCCATCCTCCACAAGGCGGCCGTCGCGCGCTTCGCCCGTACCCTTGCCACCATGTTCGCCGCCGGCGTGCCTTTGGTGGAGGCCCTCAACTCTGTCGCTGGCGCTACCGGCAGTGTGGTCTATTCCGATGCGGTACTTGGGATGCGGGAAAAAGTTGCCACTGGTCAGTCCCTGCAACTGTCCATGCGTCAGGCCGATCTCTTCCCCCATCTGGTCATCCAGATGACCGCCATCGGCGAAGAGGCCGGTTCTCTCGACGCCATGCTCTCCAAGGTGGCGGATTTCTACGAGGAGGAGGTGGATAACGCCGTTGATGCTCTTAGCAGCCTGCTTGAGCCCATGATTATGGTGGTTATCGGCGGCCTCGTTGGCAGTCTGGTCGTTGCCATGTACCTTCCCATTTTCAAGATGGCGGCGACTGTTTGACGAGTCACTCCGATGACACTAGCCGATTACTAAATGCCTGATATGGTTTTTGTGAGTCAGCGGTAAGTATGGTGTTGAGGCGGTCATTCAGAGGCATTGCCAAGCCTCTTATGTTGACTCGACAAGGCTTCCATGACCGCAATGGCCAGAGGTTGGCCAGCGATGGCGGCGCGACGTATCCAGTTCAGGGCAATCTTGGGATCTTCAACCGAAACCTCAAGTTGGGTTTCACCCAAAGTCAGCATGGCGTCGGCATCGCCTTGCTGAGCCGCTAACTCTAGCCAAGGCAAAGCCTTCACTTTCAGCCCTGACTCTAGAAAGAGCAGTGCCAGTTCCAGTTGGTCCCTTGCCTGACCAACATCGGCGTTCTTGATGGCGGCGATCAACTCGCTATTCATCGGTAGGCCAATGTCCCCAGCGATGTCACCCAGAGAAAGGAGTGTCCGCCCTCGGGAATCTTCTGACCGGGAGACCGAGAGGCTACCGGCGGCGATGCGTCGCCAGATGGTCCGCTTGCTGACCCCCGTAAGGTGGGCCGCCGTTTTCAGACTGATCGAGGTCATGTAAGGGTCGCCGCTGAGTGACTTGTGTTGATGTGCATGTGCCGACTTCAAAGAATGTCTTAGTGACAGACGACCATCGTCACGCTGCTGACATAGCAAAGGCTGTGACAAAGGGTAGCATTCTTCTAGTCTGCTGCGTAAGTATATGATTCGAGAAAAGGCGAGGTGATGGCATGCTTTTTGAATATTAGAAATTAAGCGTGCCGGTCGCTTAATCCGGTTTAAGCAGACGACATTTCGTCAATCCTTATCAGCTTTACTGATGGAGAACTGAAAATGAACAAACAGCAT
>JAGVUH010000431.1 GCA_019136395.1 Gammaproteobacteria bacterium | reverse complement strand
AGATGCCGCCCCAAACCCAGGTGGTGGAACGGCTGGAGATCGACCTGCCCGGCGAGCGCGAGCTGGAGCTGGTGGGCTACCAACTGGCGGCCAGCAGCCCCCTGGTGGCGGAGCGCCGCGCCTTCCCCCGCCTGCCGCCCTCCGCCCGCCCCGTCGCCCAGTTGCGCCAGCGGGAACTGCTCGACCAGATCGACTGGCAGGACCTGCGCGCCGGGGATCAACTCCTGCTCATCGTCGACCCGGCGGAACTGGAGGCCCTGGACCGGCTCCTGGCCCCGGCGGAGACCCCCGGCCACCTCTCGGATCAGGCCTTCTTCGGCGAATTCGTCCTGAACGGCGAGGCCCGCCTGGGCGACGTCGCCACCGCCTACGGCCTGGCGGTCAGTGACCGGGAGCGGGACCTGACCCTGGACGCCTTCCTGCGTGACCGCCTGGAGACCCAGGTCGTGGTCGGCGACCGCCTGGACCTGCAGCATGTGCAACTGGTGATCCGCCACACCGAAGGCAGCCGGATTCTCAAGGTTGGGCTTAAACTAAAGAAGACCCGGTGAGGGTCCGCCGGCTATCCTAGCCCACCCGGCCATCGGTTCAGGGGCCAGCGCCGCTGACTACCGCCCATGCCTCGACGCCCATGCCTCGACGCCAGGCCACTGACCCCAGGGCACTGAGGCCAGAACCCCGTTGCAAAGATCCCGATGCCAGGACCCCGTAGCAAAAATCCCGACGCCAGGACCCCGCGACGTCATCCGGAAGATGACTTGGAACCATGACCCGATTATTCGCCCGCCTGCCCGGCCTCTACCGTCCCCTGCCCATGGCCCTGCTGGTCTTCACCCTGACGGGCCTGATGACCGCCGCCCTCATTGGCTACGTGGAGACCGGCCTGCGCGATCAGGAACGGACCCAGGTCGGCGCCCTGGCCGCCAATCATGCCCAGGACATCCAGCGTCATGTCGAACGGGCCCTGACCGCCACCTACGCCCTGGGGGCCCTGGTACGCCAGGGTCGGGGAGAGATCGCCAATTTCGCCGCCCTGGCGGCGGAGATGCTGCCCTACTACCCGGGGGCGGCCACCCTGCAACTGGCGCCAGGGGGCGTCGTCCGCCAAATCTTCCCCCTGGCCGGCAACGAGGCGGCCCTGGGTCATGACCTGCTCCTGGACCCGGCGCGCACCCAGGAGGCCTTCCTGGCGCGGGACACCGGGCAACTGACCCTGGCGGGGCCCTTCACCCTCATGCAAGGGGGGCTGGGGGCGGTGGGGCGGCTGCCGGTCTTTCTCGACGCGGACCCGACGGACCCAACGGGACCGCCGCGGTTCTGGGGTTTCACCAACGTGCTGCTGCGGTTCCCGGAGACGCTCGATGCCGAGCATCTGGCCCAGTTGGTGGAACAGGGCTTCGACTACGTCCTCTGGCGCCCGCATCCCGCGACCGGGAAACGGCAGGTCATCGCCGCCACGACGACGATGCCCCTCGACCAGCCGGTCAGCCAGTCCCTGGAGGTCCCCAACGGTCGCTGGACCCTGGATCTGCGCCCCCGGGGCGGCTGGGGGCACGACCCTGGCCTGGCGCTGCGCCTGGCCCTGGGACTGGCCTTCTGCCTCCTGCTCGCCGGTCTGGCCGCCCGTCTGACCCGCCTCGGCCGCTCCCTGGCCCAGGCCGTGGAGCGCTATGACCGCATGCTCGCCGCCTCCAGCGATGCCTTCTGGCTGGTGGACGTGGCCAGCAGCCGCATCCTGGACGTGAACGCCGCGGCCACGCGCCTGAGCGGCTGGTCCCGACGGGAGATGCTCACCTTCAAGGTCGACGACATCGATGTCGACGACAGCCCCGACGTCATCCGCGCCCGGACCGCGCGGATCCTGGCGACCGGGGGCGTGGTCTTCCAGACCCGCCACCGCACCCGGAGCGGCGACATCCGCAACGTCGAGATCAGCCTGGTCCCGGATGCCCGCGCCCGCCACCTCTTCAGCTTCATCCGCGACATCACCGAGCGTCGGCGTACCGAGGAGCAGATCCAGGCGCTCAACGTCGAACTTGAGCAACTGGTCGCGCGCCGCACCGCCGAACTCGAACAACTGGCCCAGGCCAACCGCGCCAAGAGCGAGTTCCTGGCCAACATGAGCCACGAGATCCGCACCCCCTTGCATGCGGTGCTGGGGCTGGCCCAGATCCTCGCCGGGGAACCCCTGGCGAACCGCCAGCGGGAGATGGTGGGACGGATTCAGGAGGCGGGTCAGTCCCTGCTGGGCATCATCAACGACATTCTGGACTTCTCCAAGATCGAGGCGGGCCAGTTGCGCATCGCACCCACCGCGTTCGACCTTACCGCCCTCCTTGAAAAGCTCGACCGCCTCCTCGGTCAGGCCGCCCGCGCCAAGGGCCTGACGCTTCGGTTGATGCCTCCCGACAGGTTGCCGGGGCTACTGGTGGGGGACGCCCTGCGCCTGGAACAGGTCCTGTTCAACCTGCTGGGCAACGGCATCAAGTTCACCGAACGGGGCGAGGTGGTCCTCCAGATCCTCCCCCAACCGGCCAGTGACCATACCCCGCGCCTGCGTTTCGAGGTCCGGGACACGGGCATCGGCATCGCCCCGGAGGCCCGGTCCCGGCTCTTCGCCCCCTTCATCCAGGCCGAGGAGGGGATCACCCGGCGCTTCGGTGGCACCGGCCTGGGCCTGTCCATCAGCAAGCAACTGGTCGAGCTGATGGGCGGCGAGATTGGCGTCGACAGCCAGCCCGGTCAGGGCAGCACCTTCTGGTTCGAGTTGCCCTTTGGGTTGGCCGAGGGGGTCGACCCGGCGACGAACCTGGCGACAAGCCCGACCACGAGTCCGGCGACGAATCTGGCCACGAATCCAGTGACGAATCCAGCGACGAGCCCGTCCACAGGCACGGGGACGAATCCGGCGCCGAGCCCGACGACGAGTTCCTCAGGGCCCCTGGCCCCCACCGCCATTGGCTCCCGACTGAGCGGCTTGCGAATCCTGGTGGTGGATGACAGCCCCATCAACCGCGAGGTAGTGGAAAGTTTGCTGGCCCGGGAGGGCGCCGTCGCCACCCCGGCAGCGGATGGCCAGGAGGCGGTAGAACTGCTCCGGGCCCGGCCCCGGGACTTCGCCGCCGTACTGATGGACGTGCGCATGCCGGTGATGGACGGCCTGACCGCGACCCGGCTGATCCGGGAGGAACTGGGCCTCAAGGACCTGCCCGTCATCGCCCTGACCGCCGGCGTCCTGGCCGAGCAGCGGCTGGCGGCGCAACGGGCGGGCGTCGATGAATTCCTGGGCAAACCCCTGGATCTGGAGCGGCTGGTCCGCGCCCTGACCAAACGAATCAGCCGCGTCTCGCCACCGGCGCCCGCGGCCAGCCCGGCCATTTCCGCCATCCCCGGTTTGGACGGGGACCGCGTCGGCCTTACCTTCGGCACGGACCCGGGCTTGTTCTTTCGCCTGCTGGACCGCTTCATCGCCGACTACCCCGCCCTGCAGGCCGAGCTCCAGGCCGCCCTGACGGCGGGGGACCGGGAGACCGCCGGACACCTCCTGCACCGGCTGCGGGGCAATGCCGGCAATCTGGGTGCCCTGGAGATCATGGCCCTGGCGGAGCGGTTGGAACGGGCCCTGGAGCGGGGCGACGGCGCCCTGGAAGCCGGGGTCGCCGACCTGGACTCGCGGTTCCAGGCCCTGGACCAGGCCAGCGGGCCCTGGCGTCCCGCGTCGCCCGCGGGGACCGCTTCCAGCCCCGCGATCGCCAAGAACACCCTGTCCGCCGCACCTACCGCGGCCGAGGCCCCGCTGCCGGAACGCCTGGCGGACCTGGCGGATGCCTTGCGTCACCACCGATTGCAGGCCCTCAAGCTGTTCGCGGCCCTGGCCCCGGCGCTGGCCCGGGAGCTGAGTCCGGAGCAGTTCCGGGCCCTGGACCAGGCGATTCAGGACTTGCGCTTTGGCACCGCTCTGGAACAATTAGCGCCTTTCTTACCACCGGATCCGCCCGCTCCAGCGCCAGCCCCTGCCCAGAAGTCGACTTCATGACGTCTCTCCCCCGCATCCTCGTCGTCGACGATGAGCCCCTGGCTATCCAGGTCCTCTACAACGCCTTGGGCGATCTGGGGGATCTGAGCTTCGCCCTGTCCGGTGCCCAGGCCCTGGAACAGGTGGCGGCGACGCCCCCGGATCTGGTCCTCCTCGATGCGCGGATGCCCGGTCTGGATGGCTTCGCCACCTGCGAGGCGCTCAAGGCGCGCCATCCCGAACTCCCCGTCCTCTTCGTCACCGCGGCCGGGGACCCGCGCAGCGAGTTGCGGGCCCTGGCGGCCGGGGCCGCGGATTTCATCGCCAAGCCCGTCAACCCGCCCCTGGTCCGGGCCCGGGTGGAGGTACATCTCCGGCTGCGGCGCCAACAGCGGCAATACCAGGCCACGGTGGAACGGCTGCGGCACAGCGAGGAGCGCTTCCGCAAACTCTTCGAGGAAACCTTGCAGGCCACGGCCCTCTATCAGGACGGGCGCTTCGTCGCGGTCAATCGGGCGGCACTGGGGCTGATGGGCCTGGAGCGCGCCGAACAGATGCTGGGGCTGTCCCTGACCGCGCTCTCCCCGCCCCGCCAACCCGATGGCCGGCCCTCGACCGAGAAGGCCACCCAACTGATCGACGCCGCCTTCGCCGAGGGTTCCGGGGCCTTCGAGTGGCAACTGCGGCGCGGGGACGGCCGGCCCTTCCTCGCCGAGTTCCTGGGGACGCAGATCTACCAGGATGGCCAGCGCTTGTTGCACCTGGTCTTCAGCGATATCACCGCGCGCAGGGCGGCGGAGGGGGCCCTGGCCCGCAACCGGGCCGATCTGGAAGAGGCCCAGGCCCTGGCCCATATCGGGAGCTGGACCCTGGATATCGCCACCAACCGCATGGAGTGGTCAGCGGAGGTCTACCGCATCAGTGGCATGGAGCCTGGCACCCCGGTGCCGCCCGATGCCCATTTTCGCCTGATCCATCCGGAGGACCTGTCCGCCTTCGAGAGCGCCTGGCAGGCCACTCTCAAGGGCGCCCCCTACGACATCACCCACCGCATCGTCGTCGATGGCCAGGTCAAATGGGTCCATGCCCGGGCCGAGATCACCTTCGACCCGGATGGCCAGCCCCTCTCGGCCATCGGCACCCTGCAGGATGTCACGGCGCAAAAGGAGGCCCAGGTCCAGATCGAGTACCTGGCCTACAACGACCCCCTGACGGGCCTGCTCAACCGGGCGGCGGGACAGGAGCGGCTCGCGCATGACCTGGCCGTGGCCAAGCGCGAGCACACGAGTCTGGTGCTGCTCTTTCTGGATCTGGACCGCTTCAAGTTCGTCAACGACCGCTACGGCCACGCCACGGGCGACCTGCTGCTCCAGGGCGTGGCCCGGCGCCTGCGGGACTGCCTGCGGGGCGAGGATACCCTCTGCCGCCTGTCCGGTGACGAGTTCATGATCCTGCTGGCGAAACCGTCGCCGGAGCACCTGGTGGCCCAGGTCTCGGCCACCTGCGAACGCATCCTCGCCACCCTGGTCCAGCCCTTCTCCCTGGGGGGCCACCAGCTCACCACCTCCTTTTCCATTGGCGTGGCGGTCTACCCCCAGGACGGTCAGACCGACGAGACCCTGATGCGCAACGCCGACACCGCCCTCTACGCCGCCAAAAAGGCCGGACGGAACGGCTATCGGTTCTTCGAGCCACGGATGAACGCCGCCCTCAGCCGCTTTAGCGGCACCCGGGACGCCCTGCGCCGGGCGCTGGACCAGGACGAGTTCGAACTTCACTATCAGCCCCAGGTCGACCTGCGCTCCGGCCGGGTGGTGGGGATGGAGGCCCTGCTGCGCTGGCGGCGGCCCGGCGTCGGCCTGGTCATGCCCGACGACTTCATCCCGGTCGCCGAGGAAAGCGGTCTCATCATCCCCCTCGGTCACTGGGTGCTCCGGGAGGTTTGCCGCCAGGCCGTCGCCTGGCGGCAAGCCGGTCCCGAGGTCCCGGTCATGGCCCTGAACCTGTCGGCCCTCCAGTTTCATCACGCTGGCCTGGACGAGGAGGTGCGCCAGGCCCTCGCCACCAGTGGCCTGGACCCGTCCCGGCTGGAAGTGGAACTGGCCGAGACCACCCTGCTGCCGTCCCAGAACGGCAGCCAGGCCCTGCTGGCCGCCTGGCGGGCCCTGGGCCTGCGCCTGGCGATCGACGATTTCGGTACCGGCTCCTCCAGCATCCCCCAGCTCAAACGGCTTCAGGTCGATAAGCTCAAGATCGACCGCTCGTTCATCCGGGACCTGACGACCAACGCTGAAGACCGCGCCCTGGTCCCGGCCATGATCCAGCTCGCCCACGCCCTCGACATCCGTACCCTGGCCGAGGGCGTGGAGAGCCCCGCGCAGGCGCGACTGCTCAGGGCCCTGGGCTGCGACGAGGCCCAGGGTTACCTGTACGCCAGACCCCTGCCGGCGGCGGAGGTGGAGCAATGGCTGATGGCCAACCACAGCCACCCATCCGGCCAAACCGCCCAAGTCTCCCCGGGAGTGACCGGCCAACGCTCACAGGGGAGCGCCACCCCCGGCACATGAAAGTCTTTGCCTGGCTTTCATGCTCGCGCTCGCGAGGGGGCTCGCCACCCCCCGATGTTGAAAGATGGTTCTAGCGCGGGAGGCCGTCCGTGACGCTCTCCCCCGCGTTCGTTACGGGGTACCCGCCATGTCCAACTTGCCTCCCTGGCACCGCCAGCCCGCCGCCGCGGCCCTCGCCGCCCTGGAATCGCGCCCCGATGGCCTGAGCGAGGCCGAGGCCCGGGAGCGCCTGGCGCGCTTCGGCCCCAACCGCCTCACCCCCCCCAAGCGGCGCGGCCCCCTGACGCGGTTCCTACTCCAGATCCACAACGTACTGATCTATGTCCTGATCGGCGCCGCCGGGGTGACGGCCTTCCTCGGAGAGTGGGTGGACACCGGCGTCATCCTCGGCGTGGTCCTGATCAACGCCTTCATCGGCTTCATCCAG
>JAGVUH010000315.1 GCA_019136395.1 Gammaproteobacteria bacterium | reverse complement strand
CAGGCCCGGGTGAAATCAGGCACGAACAGCAGGGTGAGATAGCCGGCGACCAACTCGTACAGGGCGGTGAAGAAGGCCGCTTCCGCGACCCCGGGGAGGCGGTTGCGGTTGACATACCTCAGGTAGAGACCCGCCAGGGTCCCGGCGAGGATCACCGCCAGGACGGCGGAGTAGGCCCGCCGACGATGGCCCCGGTGTGGCGCAGGCTGATGACGGCGTCAAAGGCATGAATGGCGTTGAAGGCCGCGTAGAGCGAAAAGGCGCCAAAGATGAGGCTCAGCTTGAGGAGGGTCCTGGCGCTGGTTTGTCGCCCCGCCTCTAGCAGTTGCTCGTCGGCGCGGATGATGAAAAAGGCGGCGACGACCATCACGCAGGCCGTGTTGATCACCTCCATCGTCAACTGCAAGGTGAGGCCGTGCATGCTGTGCTTCCGGTCGGGGCCCAGGTGCCCCCGCAACGACGGGGACCCCGGGTCCGGCGCTAGCCTTCCGGAGGGTCCGCCGGGGCGAGGCTTTGGCGGACGGCGTCGAGGACCCGCTCCAGGACCTGGTCGATGGTCAGGCTGGTGGTGTCGACCACCAGGGCGTTGACGGCCGGGCGCAGGGGGGCCACGGCGCGCTGGCTGTCCCGCTCGTCGCGCTCGGCGATGTCGCGAACCAGTTGCTTGAGGTTGGCCTCCAGCCCCTGGGCGCGCAACTGCCGATAGCGGCGCTTGCCGCGCTCCTCCGGGCTGGCGGTGAGAAAGATCTTCACCTCGGCCTCGGGAAAGACGACGGTGCCCATGTCGCGGCCGTCGGCCACCAGGCCCGGCGGGCGGGCGGCGGCGCGCTGCCAGTCGAGCAGGGCGGCGCGCACCTGGGGATGGGCGGCCACCTTGGAGGCGAGGTTACCCGTGCCCTCGGTGCGGATGGCGGTGGAGACATCCTCGCCCGCGAGCAGCACCCGGCCGTCCTGGAAGGCGATGCGCAAGCCGGCGGCCAGCCGCCCCAGGGCCTCGCCATCGCCGGGATCGACCCCCGTGCGCTCGGCGGCCAGGGCCAACACCCGGTAGAGGGCCCCGCTGTCCAGGCAGGCCCAACCGAGGCGGGCCGCGACCAGGCTGGCGATGGTCCCCTTGCCGGTACCGGAGGGGCCGTCGATGGTCACCACGGGGGCCGCGGCGGCGCCAGCGTTGGGCTGGATCATGATGCGAACTCCTCGATGCCAAGCCCGGCGCTGGCGGCCAGGGCGACAAAACCGGGAAAGGAGGTGCGCACGTTGGCGCAATCGTGGATGTGGAGCGGGCCAGCGGCGCGCGGGGCCGCCAGGGCGAAGGACATGGCCACGCGGTGATCGCCCTGACTGTCGATCTCGCCGCCACTGGGGCTGCCGCCGCGGATGAGGATGCCGTCGGGTCGCGGCTGGTTGGCGATGCCCAGGGCCGTCAGGCCCGTGGCCATGACCTGGATGCGATCGCTCTCCTTGACCCGCAGCTCCTCGGCACCCGTCAGGAGGGTCTCGCCGTCCGCGCAGGCGGCGGCGATGAACGATGTCGGCGCCCATGGCCCGCAGGATGTTCAGCACCCCGATGCGCGTCGGGTTCATGCCGACATGCTCCAGGGTCAGGTCCGATCCCGGGGTGATACTGGCGCCGACGAGGAAAAAGGCGGCGGAGGAGATGTCGGCGGGCACGTCCAGGTCACAACCAGTGAGGCGCCCGCCCCCCGCCAGGCAGACCGTCGCCCCGCGACGCTCGACCGGGTAGCCGAACCCGGCCAGCATGCGCTCGGTATGGTCGCGGGTGGGGGCCGGCTCGGTGACGCAGGTGCGGCCCTGGGCGAAGAGGCCGGCCAGAAGCAGGCAGGACTTGACCTGGGCGCTGGCGACCGGCAGGGCGTAATCGATACCCTGGAGCCCCGCGACGGGCAGGAGGCGCAGGGGGGCGGTGCCACCGGGGCTGGTCGCCGATCAGGGTGACCGCAAACCCCTGCCCCGCCAGCAGGCCGCTGAGCAGCCGCATGGAGGTGCCCGAGTTGCCCAGATCCAGGGGACCCGCCGGGGCCCGCAGCCCTTCCCGGCCCACGCCCCGGATGACCACCCGCCCCGCCTCCGGCCCCTGGATGCTCACCCCCATGGCGCGGAAGGCCGCCAGGGTGGCGAGGCTGTCCTCCCCCTCCAGGAAGCCGCTGACGCGGGTCTCGCCATCCGCCAGGGCGCCGAGCATGATGGCGCGATGGGAGATGGACTTGTCCCCGGGCACCCGCAGGCGCCCGCGCAGGGCGCCACCGGGGGTGACCAGGAAACGGGTCGTGGCGCGGGCGTTCATGCCCGCTGCCCGGAAGAGAGAGTGCTCAAGTCTGCTGGGCCGATGGAGAGGATTGGCGTCAAAGTCACGGCAAGGTCTTTCATTTTCAGGAGGGTGGCGAGCCCAGTCATGGTGGTTGGCGTGAAAGTCACGGCAAGGTCTGTCAACTTGATGCGTGGCGCGACTCCTGATGACGGTTGCCGCGAAGGAGCCCGCCCGATTCACGGGTCTGGGTGGCGGAGGACCTCGCCAGGTCCGTCAAGCGGGCGCAGTGTACCCCTGACCGGCCATCCGGCAAAGAACAACCCGGCTGGGGTCCAAACCGCGCCGGACCTTGCGGGAAGGGTCTGGATCGCAACGGACCAGGCGGGACGGCACCGGAACCTACTATCCAGCGCCCGCCGCGCCCCAAACACGCCCCAGACGCGCCCCCCGACTAGACGCGCCCAGCCGCGATCATTTCCCAGGCGGGAAAGAAGTTCCCGGCAAGGCTGACGCCCGGGGGGCAAACAAGCCGAAGAAGTCGCGATCTTCGTGCAGCATGTGCCGCGCCACCACGTCCCGGGAGAGAAATTCCGCCAATTGGCCGAAGGTCAGGGCGCCGCGCTCGACCTCGGCGCGCAGGTCGAGGGCCCGCTCGACCAGC
>JAGVUH010000303.1 GCA_019136395.1 Gammaproteobacteria bacterium | reverse complement strand
CCGCCCCGGGCGCCTGTCTGAGGTGGTAGGTAGAAGATGCAACAGGCATAAGTGACCGACTTGCCGGGAGAAAATCAGTCCCGAACCCGCATCAGGGTGGTAGGTAGAGGGTGCAATCGCCGGACCAGGGGCTTCCTGAGGTGGTAGGTAGACGGTGCAATAGTCATCCTAGGCGCTCCAATCATCTCGTTCCCGCATACAGCAGGGGACCTTTACCCGCGGCGAAATGAGGCAACCAGCTTTCCATTCGCTCTCTAAGATCATGATCTTTTGCCAGTAGGTTGAACAGCACCTGACTCCTGCTTGAACCGTGCGATCGGTCGGGTCCGCCATCAGGCGCTCTCCATCCACCTCGTGGACGACGCGGCTTTCGCGCGATCCCGGTAACGGGTGGTAGGTAGAGGGTGCAGGAAGTGGTAGGCGGAGGATGCAGAGCGTGTTTTTGTACCCTAGGCGGAGCCTCTAGGGGCAGCCAATCGTCCTGCTGGGTGGTAGGTAGACGATGCTATCCACGGGAAAAGTGGTAGGTAGAGGATGCAACCCTGGTAGGTAGAAGGTGCAGCCAGACAAATAAGTGGTAGGTGGACGATGCGATACCAGCCAGGGTGGTAGGTAGAAGAGGCGAAAAGGAATATCCATCCCCATGATAGTAAAGATTAATAACCCTGAAATACCGATCTTATCCTTTCCTTTTATTAACCTATATATCCTTCTCGTATCTCCCCCGTGGTCTGTGGATAAGTTAGGTAACCGCCAGGCGATAAATTTTGGGGTCGGTCAACGCCGATTGCTCGGGATAGCCGCAACTGGCACCGTGGCGCTAATTCTAGGGATACCCGAGCGCATGGGTCGTGGTAGCAGACCTCCGGGCTATGATCAGATCCTGTCTCAGTCGAGGGTATACAGGCCGCAAGCCCAGAAAAAACGGCTGATGATGGTGGCTGTCAGCTTGTCCGCAGGGGCTTAGGCGCAATATATGGATAATAAAGGAAAGGATAGGGAAGCGAAGAAGATCGAAAAACGCTCTACATATAGAGACCTGCAAAAAAAAACCGCTTCCTCTACCTACCACCCTGGCTGGTATCGCATCGTCTACCTACCACTTATTTGTCTGGCTGCACCTTCTACCTACCAGGGTTGCATCCTCTACCTACCACTTTTCCCGTGGATAGCATCGTCTACCTACCACCCAGCGGGACGATTGGCTGCCCCTAGAGGCTCCGCCTAGGGTACAAAAACACGCTCTGCATCTTCCGCCTACCACCTTCTGCACCCTCTACCTACCACGGCGTCAGCGTCCAAACGGGTTCGCCGCTTCAAGGACGGGGTGGAATCGGACTATCGCGCTGCGCTTGTGTCACGACGTTGGTCACCCAGCGCTGGTGCGTGGACGTGGTAAACCATCAGGGTATCGCCGTACTCAGGGTGCGAAACGGGATATCCCCTTCCTCCTCCTCCTTTTCACCTTGCGCCCAACGACAACGATGGTGACCCGGTTCGCCCAACTCCGGAGCATGGCCGCGTCACGACCTGCCCCCCCCTAGGGGCGGTAGAACTCCCGGACGCGCTTGTCTCTGCCTCTGTGACAGCGACCAGACGCCCGCGCCGGCGGCTATCGGCAGGCGCGGAAGTGGGTCAGTGGTGACCCACGACCACGCCTGAGGGGAAGGCTCCAAAAATCAACCACACCCCGGACGGCAAGGCCACGGTCGTGCCCACCGGCAGGTGATCTGACAGGGCATAATCCAAGACCTCAGCCTCCAGAAGGCGTAGCCGGGGAGAGACCAGGATATGATCCAGACCGCGCCGCGGCTGCCAACTGGGGAACGTCTTACGCTCGCAATCCAGTCCCTGCAGCGAGGATTCCCGTGCCCAGTGGCGGAGGCAGCGATTGCGACAGCCACAGTTGAAGTCCCCCATCACCACCCAATAGGGATAGCGCTGCACCATCCGGGCGATATACCGCATCTGCCGTCCCCGCGCCCGCCAGCCCAGCGCCAAATGCACGCTGCAGATAGCCAGGACCCCGCCATCCGACGTCGCCAGTTCGGCGATTACCGCGCCCCGCCCCGGTAACCCGGGCAGGTTGAGCGCGTGGATCCGGGAAAAAGGCAACCGGCTAAGAACGCCATTGCCGTGCTGGGCCCAGCGCCCGAGGTCGCGGGTGACCTGGCGGAAGAAGTAGGGGAAGTGGGCCGCCTCGGCCAGGTAGGCGATCTGATCGATGTAATCGCTGCGGCGACTGCCGCCATCGATCTCCTGCAGACCGACCAGATCATAGTGCTGTAAGAGCTCGGCGATCCGGCTCAGATTGGTCTGTCGTTCGGGGTGTGGGAGCAGATGCTGCCAGCTTTTGGTCAGGTAGTCACGATAATGCCGGGTATGGATGCCAGCCTGAATGTTGTAGCTGAGCAGTCTGAGCGCCTGCGGGCGCGGTCGGCTACACAAATGCTCACAGTGGGGGGGGTAAGACCGAGAAACCGACTGATTCACGGGCGCAAGGGGAGGGTTCCGAGGCGAGGCCCCAGGGTGCGCGCCAGGATGTCACGAAAAAACCACGGTATTGCCGGCCAAGCGACGCCGGGGGCGAACGATACGGGCCAAAACACTGCCCCCCGCGGGCGCAGGGCAAGCATGGCCCGCGACCCCTGGCCGCGACGGAGCCGGCGGAGGCGCGGCGCACGGGGATGCCTACCCGGTGCTCGGCAGTGCCGGCGGGGCCGGCCAGCGGGCGCCAGGCGCCCGCTGCGGCGGCCGGTGGCCCCGGGGCAGTACCAAGTACCGCCGCGCGCTTCAGACGCCTGCTGGTCGCGCCGCGCCGGCTACAAACTCACCCGTCCCGCAAACGCATGCGCAAGCGTGCCGCCATCGACGTACTCCAGTTCCCCCCCCAGAGGCACCCCCTGCGCGAGCCGGGTGACCTTGACCCGACAGCCTTCGGCCAGGGTGGTGATGTAGTGCCCGGTGGCGCTGCCCTCGACGGTTGAGCTGATGGCCAGGATGATCTCCCGTACCTCACCACGCTCCAGCCGTGCCTGGAGCCGATCCAACCCCAGATCGGCCGGACCGATACCGTCCAGGGGGGAAAGGCGCCCCCCCAGCACGAAATAAAGGCCCTGATAGCCGGTGGCCTGCTCAATTGCCAGGACCGTGGTGGGCTGTTCGACGATACAGAGCAAGCTCCGGTCCCGACGGGTATTCGCGCACAAGGAACAGAGGTCGCTTTCGCTCAGGGTGCGACAGGCACGGCAACGGCCAATCCGCTCCAGGGCTTCCGTCATCGTTTTCGCCAAGCGCCGTCCCCCTTCCCGATCACGTTCAAGGAGGTGAAAGGCCAGCCGTTGCGCGGACTTCGGGCCGACACTCGGTAGGCACCGCAGATCTTCAATCAATTTGTTGAGAAGCGAAGGCTCAGACATGGTGGATACGCAGCCTCAGGACAAGGGAGCTGCTATCATACAGATTAGATCGGTAATGATACAAATATTTGACTTGTGCAGGCAGGAGCAAGGACCATTTGCCCGATTGGCACCCGCTGTCCGCCACCGACGAGCCACACGCAGTGAACCCCGTTCACATCCTGCCGCCCGCCACCCGTCACGCGCTCATCAGCGACCCGAAGCCGAGAGAACACGGCTACGGTTGCGGGAGCCGGAAACGCCCGAAGAAGCCGCGCATTCCCCGGAATATCCCGCAAACAAACCCGTAGACTGCTCAGCCCACGCCGCGCCGTGCCGGGATCCGTCCCCACCGTTCACTCCGCGGCCCCGCGGCGCCTGCCGCAACATCGGTCGGCGACGAAAACGATCTCTCCAACTTAGGTTCCGAGCCTCATGCCACCTACCCCTACCACACCCCGCACGGCGCCATTCGGCATCGGCGGGTGCCTGTTTTGGTTGATCCTCGGGCTGATTGCCCTGAGTCCGGCATTGGATATGGCCAAGCTACAGGGGTCGTTACGGTTTGCGGAGGCGTACCTCCCCGTCCATGGGAATGCGCAGGACTGGTTGTGCTTCCAATGGGCCGCCTGGGTATGTTTCGCGGTCAGTGCCGGCGTCGGGGTGTATGCTGGCGATCGCCTGCTCTTTGAGCGCTCCTGGCGCGCCGTCCACCACGCCATTGGCGCAATCTGGGTAAAATTCATGGTCGGCACGCTGACCCTGGACTATGTGCTGCCGGCGGCCTGGTTGCTGGACACCTGGCCCACCCTCACGCCAGCGGACATCCTGCCGCCCCTGGTGCTCTATGGCGGGGTGACGGGGTATCTGCTCAAGTCCCAGCGCGTCCGCAACACCTATCCGCGGTCGGCAGGATAATCGATCCCATCCGGCACATCCGGCGCTTGATAGGCACACCCTCCGGCCCGCGGCGAATGCGAATCCGCGGCACCGGGGCGGCGCCAAATTACGTGGCGGAATCGGGCAGAAACAGGGCGGAAGCGGAATATTCGCTCCGTGCGCAACGCACCATGGCGATGACGTGTCGTGTGCCAGCGGTGGCACATTCCAGCAAGGACAACTCATGACTGGGAGCGCCGGCCGGGGGCGGCAAGTCGTGTTTGATGCCCATCCGGTCCACGCGCAAAGTCAGGGGTACCAGGTGTAACTGATGACGATGATTGGCCAGCAGCTGCCAGGCTTCGTCGAACATCACCGCCAGCGGGTTGTACTGGCCGAGACGGGGCGTGCCCCGTTCTTGCTCCAGCGCCGCCAGCCGCGCCTCCGCGGCAAAGACCCCGCGGGTCAGACTGCCATCGCGATCACCGCGCCGCGCGCGACGGCGCAAGTCCTTATGCCGAATCTGTACCATCAAGCGTTCATACTCCAGGCTTTGCTGGCTCGCCTGGAGGCGGTTCAAGCGGTCCCGTGCCATGCCGGCAAAATACAAGGACACTGCGCACTGTCGGGCCGCTTGACGGGTCGCCTCCTCGGACGCGGCGGGATAAAGCACCCGCGGTTCAGAAAACGACAGGCGGGTCTGCGCCACGTCCCGGCGCAGGACATCATCAACGAGACTGACACCAAACACCTGCTTTTCCCGGCGGGTGACGATCAGCAGGGCATAGGCGGCGCAGGCTAACGGATTAAGCCGAAAAAAATCCCCTAAGGCCGTGCTCCGCGCCAGCAACAGTGAAAGGTCGTTGGGTGTGGCAAAAAACGCATTGATCGCCGGGTCCTGTTGCCAGGCCGAGCGGCTGAGATCAATAGCAGCCGGCAGCCGTTCCACCAACTCATCCAGGTAGTCGAAGGTGGCTGCCATGACCGGCCACAAGCGCCGATCATACTGGCGGATGGCGCGTAAGCGGGGCTCGACGCCGGAGACGAACGCCTCGATGGCCAGGGCGATGGTCTGCTGCCACTCCCGGTCCAGCCGGCGGGCGAGACGCAGGGCGGAAAGCCACGCGCGCCAGCGGTAATATGGCCGTCCGGCCTCGGGGGTAAAGCCAGCGTTCATCGGAGAATACGACGCCGGCGTGATGGAGTTGAATGGCGCAACAGAAGGGTCCTCAGGCGCGTGATGATGCGGTGTAAGAAGTGTCATCAGTTATGATCAAATGGTACCTTGATGGTCGCCGGATTGCCGAAGTTCCTGCGCGTCGTCGTCACGGCGGCTCTCCTCCGGTCGCCGGCGGTCACCGGCGCGCGGGAAGCCCTGAACGCCCGGCTGGCCAACGTCCCGGCCAGCCCAGGGTCGGCGAGCGGCGCACCGGCACCCAACCCGTCATATTTTTGCTGAGGACGCTATCGTGAAAACTGCCCCGCCGCCGCTCCCCATCCCCCTCCGCCGCCACTGGTCTGCCGCTGTCCCGCGCGGGGCGGTGGCTGGGTGCATGCTGGCGCTGATCGGACTCCTGCTCGCGGGTTGCGGCGACACGCCCGCGCCGCACAACCCCGTCGCCCACCCGATCGCTCCGCCGGCTGCCCCGATCATGCCCCCCGCTCCGCCCCCCCTCCAGACGGCACCGCCGCCGCTCGCCCCTCTCACCGTCCAGGAGCCCCCCGCCGACACCAGATCCATCCAGCACCGCATGCCTCACCCCCCGCCGGCACCCCGGCTTGAGGGTGCCGAGAAGCAGGCACTCAGCGTCGAACCGATCACCCACGCACCCAGTGTCCCGCTTCTGGCGGAGACGGCAAGCCGCAGGGCCGACACCGTGGGCACCGGCGAGGAGCACCGAGCGCGCGCCCTGCCCGCGGCGCAGACCATCCAGGCCGATACCATTGCCCCGTCATTCCCCCTGCCCCGCCCCCCCAAAATCCCTGAGGACGGCGAGCGCTACGCCACACGCGCCGAGAACAGCGTCCTGCTGACCCGGGAACAGCCCGTGTCCACCTTCAGCATCGACGTGGACACCGGCAGTTATGCCAACGTCCGGCGGTTTCTTACCCAGGGCCGGCTGCCGCCCACGGACGCGGTGCGCACCGAGGAACTGATTAACTACTTCGATTATGCCTTTCCCCAGCCCCGTGACCGCGCCCAGCCGTTGGCTCTGACCACGGAACTCGCCCCCACGCCCTGGAACCCCCACACCCAGCTGTTGCTGGTCGGCCTGCAAGGCTTTGTTCCCGCCGAGCGGCCGGCGGCCAACCTGGTCTTCCTCATCGACGTCTCCGGCTCCATGGACCAGCCGAACAAGCTGCCCCTGCTGATCTCCGCCTTCAAGCTGCTGGCGGGGCAACTGGAGGCCCGTGACCGCGTCAGCCTGGTGACCTATGCCGGCAACGCCGGGGTGGTGCTGGAGCCCACCGCCGGGGACCAGCGGGGCCGGATCCTCGGCGCCCTGGAGCACCTGCGGGCAGGCGGCTCCACCCATGGCTCCGCCGGTATCGAAACCGCCTATCGCCTGGCCGAGCAGGCGCGTCTGCCGGAGGGCATCAACCGCGTCATCCTTGCCACCGACGGCGACTTCAACGTCGGCACGGTCAACCACGAAGCGCTGATCCAGCTCATCGAGCAGCAGCGGGCCAAGGGTATCAGCCTCACCACCCTGGGCTTCGGCGGCGGCAACTACAACGACCAGCTCATGGAGCAACTGGCGGACAAGGGC
>JAGVUH010000439.1 GCA_019136395.1 Gammaproteobacteria bacterium | reverse complement strand
ATCGCCACCAACCACCTCTTCACCTCCGAACGCTGGAAGGCCATCCTTGGCTATGGCCCCGACGACCTGAGCGCCGAGGGCCGGGAATGGGAGTCCCGCGTCCACCCCGACGACCTGGCCCGCTCCAAGGACCTGGTGGCGGCCCACCTCAGCGGCGCCACGGAGGTCTACGAGAACATCCATCGCCTGCGGCACAAGGACGGTCACTACGTCTGGGTCCTGGCCCTGGCCAAGGCCCTGCGGGACGACGACGGCACGCCGCGGCGCCTGATCGGCATCCAGGTCGACGTCACCGAGCAACGCCAGGCCCGGGAGCGGGCCGAGGCCGCCGATCGCGCCAAGACGGCCTTCCTGGCCAACATGAGCCATGAGATCCGCACCCCCCTCAACGCCGTCCTCGGCATGGCCCAGTTGCTGGAAGGCGAGGCCTGGAGCGATCGCCAGCGCGACATGCTGGAACGGATCCGTGCCGCGGGCCGCAGCCTGCTGGGCATCCTCAACGACATCCTCGATCTCTCCCGCATCGAGGCCGGGGCCCTGCGCATCGACCAGCAGCCCTTCGTCCTCGACAACCTCCTCCAGCAGATCGGCACCCTCATGGCCCCCCTGGCCCTGGACAAGCGCCTCGACTGGCGGGTCCAGGCCCCCGTCCTGGACGCGGCCCTGGTGGGCGACAGTCTGCGCATCGAACAGGTCCTGGTGAACCTGGCGGGCAATGCCATCAAGTTCACCAGTCACGGCGAGGTCCGGCTGAACGTCCGCCTCCTGGAGGAGTGGGCGGATCGGGTGCGGTTGCGCTTTGAGGTCCGCGACACGGGTATCGGACTGGATGCCGAGACCCAGGCCAAGCTCTTCGCGCCCTTCACCCAGGCCGATGGCAGCACCACCCGGCGGTTTGGCGGCACCGGCCTGGGTCTCTCCATCTGCAAGCGGCTGGTGGAGCTGATGGGCGGCCGCATCGGCGTCGAGAGCCGCCCGGAGGCCGGCAGTAACTTCTGGTTCGAACTGGAGTTGGGCCGGGGTTTCCCGGCACGCGCCGCGGCGCCGGCCGTCCGCGCCCTGACCCGACCAGGCCCGCGGCTGGCCGGGGCGCGCATCCTGGTCGCCGACGACAGCCAGATCAATCTGGATGTCATCGACCGCTTTCTGCAGCGGGAGGGCGCCATTCCTGCCCTGGTCAGCGATGGTCAGCAGGCCCTGCACCGACTCGAACGGGATCCCCGGGGCTTCGACGCCGTGCTCATGGACATGCAGATGCCGGTACTGGACGGCTTTGCGGCCACCCGCCGCATCCGGGAACAACTCGGCCTGACCAAGCTGCCGGTCATCGCCTTCAGCGCCGGGGTGCTGCGGGAGGAGCAGCGCCAGATGTTCGATGCCGGGGTCAGCGATTTCGTCCCCAAACCGGTGGACATGGACCAGCTCGCGTCGGTCCTGGCGCGCTGGATCTCCCAGGTCGAGCCCCCTAGGGATCAGCTTGGGCCTCCCAGGGATCTACTTGAGCCTCGCGGGGATCGGCTTGAGCCCCCCGGGGACCAGGCCTGGCCCGCCACGGCCCCGGCCGGGGAAGCGGGGATGACTCCCGGGGAGGCTAGCGGCGGCTTTCCCGACCTCCCCGGCATCGACCGGGAACGGGCCCGGCGCCAGTTCGAGGATGATCCGGAATTCTTCCTCACCGTCCTCGGCCAATTCGCCAGCGGGGCCAGGGGCCAGGCCGAGACCATCGCCGCCTGCCTCGCCCGGGGCGATCACCCCGCGGCCGCCCGCGCCCTGCACCAACTCAAGGGTTCCGCCGGCAGCGTCTGCGCCATGCACCTGATGGACGCCTGCCAGCGGTTTGAAACGGCCCTCAAGCACCCCGAGCCCCGCGACCAGGATCTTGCCGATCCCCGCCAGACCTTTGAACGGACCCTGGCGGACCTGCTGGGCGCCCTCAGTCCCTGGCCACCGCGCGGGACCGGCGCCCCCCAGGCCTCGGCGGCCAGCGCCGCGAACGCCACCCAAACCCCCGCCGTTTCAGGCACCAGAACCCCCTCCGCCGGGGTCGGGGCCGATCCCCGGCTGGAGCGGCTGCTGACGGACCTGGCCCAGCAACTGGCCAGCAACCGCTATGACGCCAAGCGCACCAGTGACGCCCTGGAGGCCCTGCTGGCGGACACCCCCCTGGCCGCCGCCTATGCCCCGGTCGCCGCCAGGATCCGGCGGCTGCGCTTCCGTGAGGCCCTGGAGGCCCTGGAAGGGATGAACCCCGCACCGCCCGGCCCCAAGGCCGTCTCCCTCCCGGACTGAACCCCATCGCCCCCGGGGCCGCGGCACCCCCGACAAACCCGGTCACAGCCAAGCCCGCGACGCCCACCCTTCCCGACCAACTCCGTCGCCCCCGGACTCGCGGTGTTCGCCCTGCCGGACAGAAACGGCACCCCCGCGAACCCCGTGGGGCTGGGGATAAAGTCGGTGCCCGCCAAAGGGATTTAGGTAACATAGGTGACCACTTATAGAACCGGCCTGTCACCCGGGCGTGACGCTCATGATCGAACCCCCACTTGCCGCCCCTGACATCCTGCTCTCCCTGGACCGGGACGGCGTCATCCGGGACGCCACCCTGGCGGGCGTCTTCGCCGAAGAAGCGGCGACGGCCTGGATCGGCCAGCCTTGGGCGGCGACCGTCCCGGAACGGGATGCACTCCTGCTGGGGCGTATCCTCGGCGAGGTCCAGGCCCGGGGGCTTTCCCCCTTTCGCCCCCTGGTCCAGCGGCTGCCCAGCGGCCGCGAGGTCGCCGTTGAGTACACCACCTTCCGTCAGGACGGCAGTCAGGACCTGGTCGCGGTGGGCAAGAGCCTGCAGGGGGTCACCGAGATCCAGAACCGTCTGATCAAGACACAACAGGCGATGGCCCAGGATTATCTGAAGCTGCGCGAGATCGAGACCCGCTACCTTCACCTGGTCAACGCCTCCAGCGAGGCGGTGCTGCTGCTGGACGCCCGGGATTACGGCGTCCTGGAGGCCAACCCCATGGCGGCGCGCACCTTTGGCCTCGGTAGCGGCCCGCCCAAGGCCAACCCCGCCCGCCGCCTGCTGGACTGCCTCCGCCCGGAGGACCTGGATACCTTCCTGGGCATGCTGCATGAGGTGCGGGAACGGGGCGGCGCCCCCGGCACCCTGGTGCGGATCGGCGCGGCGCGCGACCCCTGGTTCGCCCGCGCCTCCCTCATGGTGGCCCAGGCCCACCCGGTCTTCCTGGTGCAGTTCGCCCCGGCCGAGGGGCCGCTCCCCGCCCACCCCACCTGGCGCGAGTCCCCGCTCGAGCACCTGGTCGAGCGCAGCCCCGATGCCTTTACCGTCATCGACCATCAGGGCGCTATCCTCCGGGCCAACCGCGCCTTTCTCGACCTGGTGCAGATGGGCTCCGAGACCGCGATCCTTGGCAAACCCCTGGGGCGCTGGCTCGGCCGCCCGGGCGCCGACCTCACGGTGCTTCTGGCCAATGTCCGGCGTCTCGGCGCCGTGCGGCTGTTCTCGACCAGGCTCTACGGCGAACTGGGCTCCGAGATTGAGGTGGAGATCTCCGCCGTGGGCAACGCGCCGACCAATCCCACGCACATTGGCGTCTGCACCCGCAACATCGATCGCCGCCTGTCCACGGAGAACCGCGCCAGCACCTCGGGCCAGTGGCTCGACATCCTCTCCAAGCGGGTGGGCAGGACCAGTCTGCGGCGCCTGGTCGACGAGGCGACGGAGGTCATTGAACGTCACTACATCGAGGCCGCCCTGGACCTCGCCGCCGGGAACCGGACGGTCGCCGCCGAGCTTCTGGGCATCAGTCGCCAGAGCCTGTACGTCAAATTCAGCCGCTACGGCCTGGATGGCGAGGAACGGGCCGGAGCCCAGCCATGACGGCCCCGCCCCGCTGCGAGCAACTCCGCCCGGCGGAACCCACCCGCTTTGGCGAGGCGGACCTGTCCAATTGCGAGCTGGAACAGATCCACCTGGCCGGTGCCATCCAGCCTCATGGCGCCCTGCTGGTGGTGACGGAACCGGAGCTGGTCATCGTCCAGGCCAGCGCCAATGCCGCGGCCTTCCTCCGGCTGTGGGGTCCCCTCCTGGGCCTGCCCCTGTCGGCCCTGGGGGGCACTCTGGCCAGCCGCGTCCGCTCCCGGCTGACGGAGCCCCTCGACACCCTCCCCGTCGCCGTGCGTTGCGAGGTCGCCAGCCTGGACGTGGCCCTCGATGGCTCCCTCCATCGCCCCCCCGGCGGCGGGCTGATCGTCGAACTGGAGGTGGCCGCCCCGTCCGCCGACCTGCGGGCCTTCGTCCAGGACGCCCTCAAGGCGATCGCCGGGGCCTTCTCCCTCACGGCCCTGGCGGATACGGCGGCGCGGCTCTTCAAGGACCTGGCCGGTTACAACCGGGTCATGGTCTACCAGTTCGATGAGGAGGGCCATGGGACCGTCATCGCCGAGGCGCGCCGACCGGAGCAAGAACCCTACCTCGGCAACCGCTACCCGGCCGCGGATATCCCCCAGATCGCGCGGCGCCTGTACGAGCGCAATCGCCTGCGCTTCCTGAGGGACGTGGATGACCCCCCCGTGCCCCTGGAGCCGCCCCTGGCACCCTTCCAGCACGCGCCCCTGGACATGTCCCTGTGCTGCCTGCGGGCCATGTCCCCCATTCACATCCAGTACCTGCGCAACATGGGCGTGCGCGCGACCATGAGCACCTCCCTGATGGTCAATGGCCGGCTGTGGGGGCTGGTGCTCTGCCACCACGACGGTCCCCGCCTAGTGCAGTACCCGATCCGCGTCGTCTGCGCCCTGTTGGCGGAGGCCATCGCCACCCGCATCACCGCCCTCGAGGGCTTCGCCCAGTCCCAGGCGGAGCTAGCCGTGCGCCATCTGGGTGAGCGCATGATCTCGGCCGTCGCCACCCAGGGGGCCTGGGAGCGGGGGCTCTTCGACTATCCCGAGGAGTTGCTGCGGGCCCTGCGGGCCAGCGGTCTGGCCCTGGTGCGCGACGAGGGGGTGCTCGCCGCCGGGGAGGTCCCCGGGGTGCCGGAGCTGCGCGCCATCGGGGTCTGGCTGGACCAGCAAGCCAGCACCACCCCCACGGCCATCCATGACCTGGCCCAGCGGGAACCCGGCTTCGCCGGCCTGCTGCCGGGGGCGGCCGGGGTGCTGGCGGTCCCCCTCTCCTTCAGCCCCGGGGAATACCTGCTCTGGTTCCGGCCGGAACGGGTCCGCACCCTGACCTGGGGCGGCAATCCCCATGAGGGGGCCAAGGGAGGTGCCGACTCCCGGGACATCTCCCCTCGCCTCTCCTTTGCCCGCTGGCGGGAGGTGGTCAAGGGGACCGCCGATCCCTGGACCCACCAGGACCTGACCACCGCCCGGCAGATCGGCAATGCCGTGGCCGATGTCATGCAGGAAGTCCGCTCCATCCGCCTGCTCATCACCCAGCATCAGGTCAAGGAGTTCAGCGCCCGGCTGGCCCTCACCGAACACCCCCTGGTCATCGCCGATGCCACCCAACGCATCATCCTGCTCAACCGGGCCTTCGCCGGCCTGCTGCCCCGGGACCAACGGCCGACGCGCCTGGCTGACCTCCTGCCGCTCCTAGATCCGCAACCCGAGGCCAGGGCGGGGGTCCTGGGCGCACTGGAGGACCATCACCCCTGGCGGGGCGAGGTCAGGCTCCGCGTCCCCAGCGGGGAGACCCGGCCCTTTCTGCTGCGCCTCGATCCGGTGGTGTCGGGTCAGGATATCCACCTTGGCTATGTCCTGATTGGCAACGACCTGAGCGATCTGCGGGCGGCGGAAATGGCGCGCCGGCAATTCCAGGACAGCCTGAGCGCCGAGGCCCGGTTGCTCCTGGTCCCCGCCGATCTGGAGGGGGACCGCCTATTCCCCGAGCTGCTGACGGGTATCCTCGGCAATGCCCAACTCGCCGCGCGGGAAGTGCGCAACACCCTGGAGGTGGGCCAGGTCCCCGCCATCCTCTGCAACCTCCACGCCTCGGTGGCCCGCACGACGGAACTGCTGGAGCATTTGATGTGGTACGAGGCGAGTGGCGGCACCGATCCCTCGCGCCTGCCACCCCGCCATTGACCAAAAACATCCCTCTCATTTCCTTTTCAGGGGAGATGGCACGCCGCTTCATGACGGTTGGCGTCCGCCATCAGACCTGTCTTTCATGGTCAGAGAGGTAGCGAGCCGCCTCATCAAGGTTAGCCTAGGCTGCCAAAGACCTGCGCCGCGGCGAAGGCGGCCAGGACGAGGAAAAACACCCCGCTGATCTGGTGGAGACGATGGATGGGGATGCGCCGCAGCAGGGTGACGCCCAGCCAGATGCCCAGGGCCGAGGTAATGATCAAGGCCAGGGTGGCGCCCAACCAGACCGCTGACGGGGGCAAGGTGACCGCCAGGCCCGCCACGGCCAACTGGGTCTTGTCGCCCATCTCGGCCAGAAACAGCATCATGAAGGTGGTGACGAAGATGCCATGGCCGGGCTTTTCCACCACCTCCCCGTCCGGGTCCTCCGCCTCTTCCTTGGTGAGCAGGGATTTGATGCCAAAGACCCCGAAGAGGATGGCCACCGCCCCGGCCAGGACCTGCTCCGGAATCCATTGCGCCAGGCCCGCCCCAAAGACGACGGCCAGGGTATTGAGCACCAGGAAGGCGGCCACGGCCCCGAGCAGCACGGGGGGGTGACGGTGGCGCGCGGCAAGGGTCATGCAGACGAGCTGACTTTTGTCGCCGATCTCGGCCAGAAAGATCAGGCCGAAGGTGGAGAGGATGGCGGTGAGGAATTCAAGGATGGACATGATGGGCCTGTTGCGGTGGCTAGTTGAAAAATCACGGCTGACTGCATGAATCGGTCCCGACCCCCTCGGCGGATCTCATCCGCGGCGGGCCAGGGCGAGGTCCCATGCAGGGTTCAGCGTGGGCGTCGGGAGGGGGAGCGGGTAAAGGCAGCGTCGCTGTTT
Source organism: Gammaproteobacteria bacterium (assembly GCA_019136395.1). Next base: position 75 of record JAGVUH010000439.1, on the reverse strand, counting down.
CAGAGCGCGTCTTCAGCTCACTGCTGGGTGAGGAGGGGAGTCCTCCTCCGGGCAGAGATGGACCTCGATGGTCGC
>JAGVUH010000325.1 GCA_019136395.1 Gammaproteobacteria bacterium | reverse complement strand
CAGCCCGATCATGACCCCAAGGAAGAGCCGCACCCCCAGGCCGGTGCTGCGGGCGGAACCGAAGAGGACGGGAATCGACAGCAGGATCATGGTCAGGATCAGAAAGGGATGGACGAGCTTGGTCCACATCTCGGTTTCGTACTTCCCCGGGTCCTGGCCGTTGGTCCGCATGTACTGGACATAGCGCAGTAGATCCCAGACCGGTAGGGCCTGTGGTTCCACCACCACCAGGCGTAACAGCGCTGGACTCAACAGCGACGACCAGGCGGCGCTGCCCAACGGCTGGGCCTCCACCCCTTCATCACTGATGCGGCTGCGGGAGATACCTTCCAGTATCCACTGGCCATCCACGTACACGGCGCTGTCCGCATGGGTCGCCTGGACCAGGCGCCGTTCGGCGTCGACCTCATAGATGCTGATATCACTCAGCCTGGCGCCGGGCTGGATCTCCCCGATGTTGATGTAGGCCCCCCCATCCCGCGCCCAGAGGCCCCGCGAGGTCCGCAGGGTGACCTGACCGGACTTGAGGGCGTTGCGCCATTGCACGGCGGCCTGTTCCGCCTCGGGCGTCACCCACTCACCCAGCGCCCAGGCCAGCACCGCCAGGACCAGTCCGGCCTTGAGGGCGGCGAAGAGAATCCGGGCGATCGACATGCCCGTCGCGCGCATGGCTACCAGTTCGGAATGACTGGCCAGGGCCCCCAGACCCACCAGGGCGCCGATCAGGGTGGCGATGGGAAAGAGATGGTAGGCATAGCGCGGCAGCCCCAGGCTGGCCACCGCCAGGGCATTGGCCAGGGTGTAGCTTTCACCCAGGTCGTCGACCTCATCGGCGAGGAGAAAAAAGGCAATCAGGGGCAGCAGCACCGCCAGGGTCAGCAGGGTGCCGCCGATCACGGCCGAGCCCAAATAACGATCCAGGATCTTCACGCGCTGTTTCCACCCTCATCCCAGTGACTTCCCGATGGCCCGCCGGTCACCACGGAACCTAAGCACCCGTCCATCAATGACTTCCCGAATTGGGCGAGCCCCCCAGGACGTAAATCCGGTACTGGAAAATGGACGCATTCTAAGTATGCCGACCCTTGGCGGGGCTGTCACGGCTTGCGGCGCCATCTCCCCCGGGTTCCGGCACGCACCATCTGACAGGTGAGTCCCGACCGAAAAGCCAAACACCGACGATGCCAGAAACGCCGATGCATTTAACATATTGATTAACATCTTGATTAACTTATTACTTTCATGAGGTAGCTTGCCACAACCTCGATGATGAAAGACATGGCCAGGCCAGGGCTATAATCCCTCACAGGCACCTTGTCCCTGGAGCCTCAGGATTCACTCTTGCCCGCCAGGGACCCACTGGAGCACCGCCATGTCAGACTCCCCGGTCACGGCCAGCCCACCGCAAGATCCGCTGTCCACCCCAGCAGTAGCCACAGCCTTAGCGACCACTTCCCTAGCTCCTTCCACCCCTTACCCCAACCAAGGTTCCAGCCAGCCCTCGGTTACCATGGCCAGCGCCGTCCTGCCACCCTCGTCGATGGCGACATCCACCCCGGAGAGACTGGCGGAGGGTATCGAACGCCCCTTCCTGGGCACGGAGATCCCCGTTACCCTCGACCGCATGGTCAACGCCAACCTGGCGCGCGCTACCGCCGGCATCTCCCCGACGGTGGTGATGCTGGCCTATCTCGACTGGCTGATCCACCTGGGACTGGCGCCGGGAAAACAGGCCCTGCTCGCGGAAAAGGCCTTCCGCAAGGGGCTGCGTCTCGCCCTCTTCGCTGGCCGCGCCCTTCAGGACCCGGCCACCCCACCCTGCATCGACCCCCTGCCCCAGGACGCCCGCTTCACCGCGCCGGCCTGGCAACAATGGCCCTTCAATCTCTTTTACCAGTCATTTTTGCTCACGCAGCAATGGTGGCATATCGCCACCACCGACAACCGCGGCGTCGCCAAACAGCACGAGGCCATCGTCGCCTTCGTCACCCGCCAACTCCTGGACCTCTTCTCTCCCGCCAACTCGCCCCTGACCAACCCGGAGATCCTCCAGGCGACCTGGAGGGAGGGGGGACGGAATCTGCTCCGTGGCGGGGCCAACTTCCTCGCCGACCTGGAGAACCTGCTGCTGGGCAACCGCCCGGACGGCCTGCGGGAGACCTTCGTCGTCGGGCAAGACCTGGCGGTGACCCCGGGCCAGGTGATCTATCGCAATGCCCTCATCGAGCTCATCCAATACCAGCCGGCCGGGGACCGGGTCCATGCCGAACCCATCCTCATCGTCCCGGCCTGGATCATGAAGTACTACATCCTCGACCTGTCCCCGGGCAATTCCCTGATCCGCTACCTGGTCGCCCAGGGGCATACGGTTTTTACCATCTCCTGGAAGAACCCCACCGCCGCCGATCGCGACCTGGGCCTGGAGGACTACCGCCGCCTGGGCATCATGGCGGCCCTAGAGGCCATCGGCCAGGTCCTGCCGAAGCGCCAGGTCCATGGCGTCGGCTATTGCCTGGGGGGGACCCTGCTGACCATCGCCGCCGCAGCCATGGCCCGGGACGGCGACGCCCGCCTGCGCTCCCTCACCCTGCTGGCGGCCCAGACCGACTTTACCGAGGCCGGCGAACTGCTGCTGTTCATCAACGAGAATCAGGTCGCCTTCCTCGAGGACATGATGTGGGATCAGGGCTTCCTGGACGCCCAGCAGATGGCGGGGGCCTTCCAGTTGCTGCGCTCCAACGACCTGATCTGGTCGCGCCTGGTTCGCGACTATCTGCTCGGCCAGCGCCAGTCCTGGAACGACCTTGCGGCCTGGAATGCCGATTCGACCCGCATGCCCTTCCGCATGCACTCGGAGTATCTGCGCCGGATCTTCCTCGACAACGCCCTCGCCATGGGTCACTACCAGGTCGATGGCCGGCCCATTGCCATCACCGATATTCGCGTCCCCCTCTTCGCCGTCGGCACCGTCAAGGATCATGTCGCCCCCTGGCGCTCGGTTTACAAGATCAACCTCCTGGCCGACGCCGAGGAGGTGACCTTCCTGCTCACCAGCGGCGGTCACAACGCCGGCATCGTCAGCGAACCCGGCCACCCACGCCGCCATTATCAGATGGCCCGGCGCACCGAAGGGGATTGTTACCTGGATCCGGACACCTGGCAGGCCCGGACCCCCCGCCAGGAGGGTTCCTGGTGGCTGGCCTGGGAATCCTGGCTGGCGCGGCATTCCACGACCGGGCAGGTGCCCGCCCCGCCCATGGGCGCCCCGGACCGGGGCCTGGCACCCCTCTGCCCCGCCCCGGGGACCTACGTCCTTCAGGGCTAGGCACCCTACCCCTCGCGCCCCGCCGCTCTCCCCACCCCCCGACTTGGGGACAGGAGGGAGTATGATTTTGCCTTCTTCGCGTCGGATAGCCCCTGGCGGGGCCCCGGGCGATGACCCGATCGACTGGCAAGTACCCGCCATGACCAGGGCTACGACCCACGGCAAGACACTGGTAAGACGAGACGAATACGATGGAATTGAGCTTGAAGAGCGGTGACCTGGCGACCCGCAAGACCCCCTGTCTGCTCCTCGGCGTCATCGGGGAACGCCAGCTCCCCGCACCCGCCCAGGGCGTTGATACCGACAGCGGCGGCTATCTGACCCGGATTCTCGCGCGGGGGGATCTCGAGGCCGAGGCCGGCCGCACCCTCCTGCTCCACGAGGTCCCGGGGCTCAAGGCCGAGCGCGTCCTGCTGGTCAGTCTGGGACCCCAGGATAAGTTCGACCGTAAGGCCTATCTCAAGGCCCTGGCCGCCGCGAGCGGCCGCCTCCAGGAGATCCGGGTCAAGGAGGCCCTGTCCACCCTCCCTGCCAGCGCCCCCGCCAGCCTGGACTTCGCCCTCGCCCTACGGGATGCCGTGACCACGGCCCTGGACAAGGGCTACCGCTACGACCGCACCAAGAGCGAGAAGAAACCGCCCCTCGCCCTCCAGGCGCTGCACTTCTGGCTCAGCGACGAGGAGGGAAAGGCCCAGGCCAGGGAGGCCCTGGGACAGGGCCGGGCCCTGGCCACCGGGGTCAGCCTGGCCAAGGAGCTGGGCAATCTCCCCGGCAATCTCTGCACCCCGACTTATCTCGCCGACCAGGCACGGGACCTGGCCAAGACCTTCCCGGCCCTCAAGGTCGAGGTCCTGGAAGAGGAGGACATGGCCAAGCTGGGCATGGGCGCCCTGCTCTCCGTCTCCCGCGGCAGCCGCCAGCCCGCCAAGCTCATCGTCATGAGCTACCGGGGGGGTAAGAAGGACGCCAAACCCCTGGTCCTGGTGGGCAAGGGTCTGACCTTCGACGCCGGCGGCATCAGCCTCAAGCCCGGCCCGGACATGGACCAGATGAAGTTCGACATGTGCGGCGCCGCCAGCGTCCTCGGCACCCTAAGCGCCGCCCTGGAGCTCAAGCTCCCCCTCAACCTCATCGGCGTCATCCCCGCCAGCGAGAACCTGCCGGACGGTGCCGCCAACAAGCCCGGCGACATCGTCACCAGCCTCTCCGGTCAGACCATCGAGATCCTCAACACCGACGCCGAGGGCCGGCTCATTCTGTGTGACGCCCTCACCTACTGCGAGCGCTTCTGGCCGCCGACCTGCTGGCCGCCGGGGAACGGGCCAACGACCGCGCCTGGCGCCTGCCCCTCTGGGACGACTACCAGCCCCTCCTGGACAGCAACTTCGCCGACATGGCCAATGTCGGCCCTCGGGAGGGCGGGGCCATCTCCGGGGCCTGCTTCCTGTCGCGCTACGCCAAAAAATTCCCCTGGGCCCACCTGGACATCGCCGGCACCGCCTGGCTCACCGGCAAGGAGAAGGGCGGCACGGGCCGGCCAGTGCCCTTGCTGGTCGAGTTCCTCCTCCAGCGCGCCGGCGCGGCCGGACGGGCGTGACCGGCGCCACCCTGGTGGGAATCTGGAGCGACTGCGAGGACCCTTCCGCGTGACCCGCATCGACTTCTATTCCCTGGCGGAAGGCAGCCGTGGCGACCGCTTCCTGCTCACCTGCCGGCTGGTGGAACGTATCCACCAGCTTGGCCAGGGCCGCCAGGCCGGCAAGGGTGATCTGGCTAACCAGGATCTTCCCGTCAACCAGGCCGGTGGAGCCAGCCTACCCGACCACGACTCCCCAGGGGGCCCGTTAGCCAATTCTGGCCATTCCAACCATTCCGGCCAAGGAAACCCACGCCCACCCCGCATCCACATCCAACTCAGCGACCCGGTTCTGGCGGAACATCTCGATCGCCTGCTGTGGACCTACGACGACCAGAGCTTCCTGCCCCACGGCCGCATCGGCCAGACCGACCCGGAACTGACCCCCATCCTCATCGGCGCCACGCCCCTGGATGATCAAGATCAAGTATTGATCAACCTGGACCCCGACGTCCCTCCCGGGTTCAGCCGCTTCGAGCGCCTCTGCGAGCCCCTGGACCTGGACCCCGGGGTCACCGCCGCCGGTCGCGAGCGCTACCGCTACTACCGTGACCGGGGCTACCCCCTGCATCACCACCAGATCCGGCTCTGAGCCAAGAATTAAGCCTGGGCCTGGGCCTGAGCCTAAGCCTGGGCCTGAGCCAAGAGTCTGAGCTCGGAACCGGACAAGCCAGGAGCCCCACTCGGAGGTGGTCTAAGACGTTGAGATGGCGTCAGAAAAAGGCACGGATCGGTTAATCTCGGCTCGGCTCGGCTCGGCGTTCAGACATTGAAGCGAAAATGGATCACGTCGCCATCCTTGACCACGTACTCCTTGCCCTCTGAGCGCAGTTTGCCGGCCTCCCGGGCGCCCTGCTCACCCTTGCCGGCGATGAAGTCGTCATAGGCGATGACCTCGGCGCGGATGAAGCCGCGCTCAAAATCGGAGTGGATGACCCCCGCGGCCTGGGGGGCGCGGGACTCCCGGGGGATGGTCCATGCACGCACCTCCTTAGGGCCGGCGGTGAAGTAGGTCTCCAGGCCCAGCAGCTTGTAGCCGGCGCGTACCACCCGGTTCAGACCCGGCTCGTCCAGGCCCAGGTCGGCAAGAAACAGGGCGCGCTCCTCGGCCTCCAGCTCCACGATCTCGGCCTCGATGGCGGCGCAGACCGGCACCACTTCCGCGCCCTCCGCCGCCGCCAACTCCTGGACCGCCGCCAGGAAGGGGTTGTTCTGGAAACCGTCCTCGGCCACGTTGGCGATATACAGGGTGGGTTTGGCGGTGAGCAGGAACAGGTCCCGCAGTTCCTGTAGCTCCTCCCACTCCAGGCCCATGGCCCGCACCGGCCGGCCGGTATCGAGTTGCTCCCGCACCCGCTCCAGCACTTCCTTGCGGAACAGGATCTTCTTGTCCCCGGTCTTGGCCTGGCGGGTTGCCCGGTCCAGGGCCTTCTCCACCGACTCCAGGTCCGCCAGGGCCAGTTCGGTGTTGATGACCTCGATGTCGCCCCGGGGATCGATCTTGCCGGCGACGTGGACCACGTCGTCATTCTCAAAGCAGCGCACCACGTGGGCGATGGCGTCGGTCTCGCGGATATTGGCCAGGAACTTGTTACCCAGACCCTCGCCCCGGCTCGCCCCCGCCACCAGGCCGGCGATGTCCACGAACTGCATGCTGGTGGGGATGATGGCCTTGGGCTTGACGATGGCGGCGATGGCGTCCAGGCGCGGGTCCGGCAGGGGCACCACGCCGACGTTGGGGTCGATGGTGCAGAAGGGATAGTTCTCCGCCGCGATGGCGGCCTTGGTCAAGGCATTGAAGAGGGTGGACTTGCCGACGTTGGGCAGGCCGACGATGCCGCATTTGAAACCCATGGCGATGACTGGCGACCAAAAATTAAGGTGAGTGGGAATGAGCAGGTGAGTCCCGCGCAGGAACTCTCCCGTTGTAGACATCCTCGAAGCGGACGATATCGTCCTCGCCGAGGTAGGGCCCGGACTGGACCTCGATGATCTCCAGGGGGATGACACCCGGGTTCTCCAGGCGGTGCTTGGCCCCGACGGGGATGTAGGTCGACTGGTTCTCGCTGAGCAGGAAGACGCGGTCCTCGTTGGTCACCCGGGCGGTGCCGGAGACGACGATCCAATGCTCGGCGCGATGATGGTGCATCTGCAGGGACAGGGTCTCGCCCGGCTTGACAGTCAGGCGCTTGACCTGATAACGCTCGCCGGCATCGATGGACTCGAAGTCCCCCCAGGGCCGGTGGGAGCGCTGGTGATGGCGCAATTCACGGCGCTGTTCGCGCTGCAGGTGCTGGGTAACGGCCTTGACGTCCTGGGCGTGGTCCTTGCTAACCACCAGCACGGCGTCCGGGGTCTCCACCACCACCAGGTTGTCGACGCCAATGGCGGCCACCATGCGATGGCGGGCCACCAGCAAGTTGTTGGTGGCGTTATGGACGAAGGCGTCGCCATCCAGGACGTTGCCCTGCTCGTCCTGATCACGCACCTCCCAGAGGGCCGACCAGGCGCCGACGTCGGACCAGCCGACTTGCAACGGCAGCACTAGGGCCGGGGCGCCATGGGCGGCCTTTTCCTCGGAGAGGTGCTCCATGACGGCGTAGTCGATGGAGTCACTGGGGCAGGCATGGAAGGCCTCCCTGTCCAGGCGCAGAAAGCCGCCATCGCTCTCGCTCCGTTCCAGGGCACGCCCCACGGCCACGGCGATGTCGGGCTGGAACTTGTTGATCAGCCGCAGCCACACCGAGGCCCGCATCATGAACAGGCCGCTGTTCCAGAAGTAGTCCCCGGTCTCCAGATAGGCCAGGGCGCGCTCCGCGTCGGGCTTCTCGACGAAGGCGCGCAGGACGTAGGCGGGGCCCACCAGGTCCGTGGCGGGGACGACATCACCCTGGCGGATGTAGCCATAACCCGTCTCCGGCTTGGTCGGGACGATGCCAAAGGTCACCACATGCCCCTGGGCCGCCAGGGTGAAGCCATCCGCCACCGTCTGGCGGAAGCCGGCCTCGTCGCGCATGGTGTGGTCCGCCGGCATGACCAGCAGCACCGGGTCCTGGCCCTCGCCAGTGGCCACCAGGGCCGCGGCGGTCAGGGCCGGGGCCGTGTTGCGACCCTCCGGCTCCAGCACGATGCTGGCCGGTTGGCGATGAATGAGGCGGAATTGCTCGGCGACCAGGAAGCGGTGCCCTTCGTTGCACACCACCAGGGGGTCAATGACGCCGATCCCCAGCCGGGGGTGTTCCCGGTCGAGGCCGTCGAGGCGCCGCACCGTTTCCTGGAGCAGGGTATGGTCGCTGGTCAAGGGCAGGAACTGCTTGGGATAGGCCTCCCGGGAGAGGGGCCAAAGGCGGGTTCCGGAGCCGCCGGACAGGATCACGGGTTGCAGACGCATGGACGGGCCTCGGCAGGGCAAAAAGAGAGGCCCGGATTATACGCGGCCTGAGCGCCCCGGGGTCCCCGGGGTCACCCTCGGCGACTTCCTACGTCCGGAAGGAACCAAGAGGCGGAACATTCCCAGGGTAGCCACGGGTCGGATTGTTGCGAAAGATCAACTCCACCCCTCACCCGGTTTGGGCATGGTGCCTTATCATGCACCCTCCCCCTAACGGAGAACCTGGAACCATGGGCCTGCATACCCCTCTCTTCGACGACCATCTGAGCCTGAACGCCCGGATGGTGCCTTTTGGCGGCTGGGACATGCCGCTGCATTACGGCTCGCAGCTCGATGAACACCTGGCGGTGCGCGCCCGGGCCGGGATGTTCGACGTCAGCCACATGCGCGCGGTGGATGTGACGGGAGACGGGGCGCGGGACTTTTTGCGCCGCCTGCTGGCCAACGACGTGGCGCGGCTGCAGGAGCCGGGCAAGGCCCTCTATAGCTGCATGCTCAACCCGGTCGGTGGGGTGTTGGACGACCTGATCGTCTACTTCCTGGGTGCCGACGGCTACCGGGTCGTGGTCAACGCGTCGACCACCGACACGGACCTGGCCTGGATGCAAGCCCAGGCGGACGCGACTTTGAACCTGCGGCCGCGCGCCGACCTGGCCATGATCGCGATCCAGGGTCCTGCGGCGCGGGAGCTGGCCGCCCGCCACCTGCCGGCAGCCCTGGCGGCGCCGGCCCTGGCCCTGAAGCCCTTTTACGCCGCCAGCGGCGCTGCCGTCGGGGCAGGTGACTGGTTCGTCGCCCGCACCGGCTACACCGGCGAGGATGGCTTCGAGATCCTGTTGCCGGCCGACCAGGCATCGGCCCTCTGGCGGGCGCTGGCGGCGGACGGGGTGGTACCCTGCGGCCTGGGGGCGCGGGATACCCTGCGCCTGGAGGCGGGGATGAACCTCTACGGTCAGGACATGGACGCGACGGTGACGCCCCTGGATAGCGGTCTCGGCTGGACGATCGCTTGGGAACCGGCGGACCGCGACTTCATCGGTCGTAATGCCCTGACGGTGCAGCGCGCCGCGGGCACCTTCAGCCCCTTCGTCGGCCTGCTCCTCACCGGGCGCGGTGTCCTGCGCGGTCACCAGCCCGTATTGGTCCGTGGTCAGGAGGCCGGGACCGTCACCTCGGGCGGCTATGGCCCGACCCTGGAACGTTCCATCGCCCTGGCGCGCCTGCGCCCGGGCACCCGCTTGGACCTTGGGGAGACCTGCGCGGTGGAGATTCGCGGTAAGCCCGTGGCGGCGCGGCGGGTTGCGCCGCCCTTCGTGCGCCAAGGGGCGATACGCATCGACTTGGATTAGAATCAGCGTCCGCGCTACTGGAACCTTTATCACAGCTAGCCGCAACCTTTTTCGAGAACGAGGAACCGAACTATGAGCCAAGTGCCCAGCGACCTGCGATACACCAAGGACCACGAATGGGCCCGCGACAATGGCGACGGCACCATCAGCGTCGGGATCACCGACCATGCCCAGGAAGCCCTGGGCGATCTGGTGTTCGTCGAGGTGCCGGAGCCGGGGCAACTGGTGGCCGCCGGCGAGGCCTGCGCCGTGGTCGAGTCCGTCAAGGCCGCCTCGGACATCTTCAGCCCCCTGGCCGGCACCGTCGCCGCGGTCAACTCCAGCCTGGCGGACGCCCCGGAACGGATCAATGAGGACCCCTATGACCAGGGCTGGATCTTCAGCCTCACCCCGGCCGATCCCGCCGCCTTCGCCAGCCTGCTGGACGCGGACGCCTACGCCCGGTTCCTGGAAGACGAATAGCTTAAGCAACCAGCCGCCACCGCCATGCCATTTATCCCTCACACCTCCGATCAGGTGGCTGCCATGCTGGCCGCCATCGGGGTCGCGGACCTCGATGACCTCTTCGACGAAATCCCAACCGAACTGCAGACGGGGGAGCTGACGGCGATCCCGGCAGCCCTGCCGGAGATGGACGTTGCCCGGCTGATGGCCAGCCGGGCGCGGCAGGACGGCCAGCCCCTGTGCTTCATCGGCGCCGGGGCCTATGACCATCACATCCCGGCGGTGGTCTGGCAGTTGCTATCCCGCGGCGAACTCTACAGTGCCTATACCCCCTATCAGGCCGAGGCCAGCCAGGGCACCCTGCAGATCCTCTACGAATTCCAGTCCATGATGACGGCCCTGACCGCCCTGGACGTCTCCAATGCCTCCCTCTACGACGGCGCCTCGGCCCTGGCGGAGGCCATCCTCATGGCGGTACGCTCCAGCCGTCATGGCAAGGTGCGGCGGGTGCTGGTGCCGCGGAATCTGCATCCCCGTTACCGGGCGGTGGTCCGGACCATCGTCGCCCAGCAGGACATCGACCTGGTGGAGGTGCCCTTCGACCCCAAGGGCGGTCACCTGACCCGGACGGCCCTGGAGCCCCTGGCCACCGAGCCCTTTGCCGCCCTGGTGATCCCTCAGCCCAACTTCTTCGGTGTCCTGGAGGAGGTCGACGAACTGACCGACTGGGCCCAGGCCCAGGGGGCCCTGGTCATTGGCGTCGTCAACCCCCTGGCCCTGGCCCTGCTGTCACCCCCCGGGGAATGGGGTAACCGGGGCGCGGACATTGCCTGCGGCGAGGCCCAGCCCTTCGGCATGCCCCTCGCCTCCGGCGGGCCCTATGCCGGTTTCCTGTGCTGCAAGCAGGCGCTGATGCGCCAGTTACCGGGGCGTATCGCCGGTCGTACCCAGGACCTGGACGGCAAGGTCGGCTATACCCTGACCCTTCAGGCCCGGGAGCAGCACATCCGCCGGTCCCGCGCCACCTCCAATATCTGCACCAATCAGGGCCTGCTGGTCAACGCCGCCACCATCCACCTGGCCCTGCTGGGGGCGGAGGGGCTGGCGCGGGTCGCCGCCGCCTGTCATGCCCATACCCGCCACCTGGTCGAACGCTTGCAAGAAACGCCAGGCGTGGTGCCCTGCTTCGATCGGCCCGTCTTCCACGAGCAGGCCCTGCGCCTGCCCGCGCCCGCGGGGGACGTGCTACGCTCCCTTGCCGCGCACAACATCCTGGGGGGTTACGATCTGAGTGCCGATTATCCGGAGCTGGACCCGGCAATCCTGGTCTGCGCGACCGAACTGCGCTCGGCGGAGGACATCGAGGCCTATGCCACCAAGCTGGCACGGGTCATCGCCACCCGCAGCCAGGCGCGCTGCCCGGTGGAGCCGAAGCTGTGACCTAGTGCCTCCCGGCGAGCACCCGGGAGCGATCAGACGCTCCTGGGTACCGCGCACCCCTTCATGCCAGTCGGCCCTGTCGCTCAACCCTGTCGATGTCCTGTTCCTGAACAAGGCACCGCCCCCTCACCCCACCACCCTCATTTGAAGGAGTCTCTTCATGGCCCAGACCGCCCTGCAAGGCAATCCCGTTCAGCTCTCCGGCGACCTGCCCGCCGTTGGCAGCACCGCCCCGGACTTTTCCCTGACCGCCGGTGACTTGAGTGACGTCAGCCTGGCCACCTATGCCGGCAAGAAGAAGTTGCTCAACATCGTCCCCAGCCTAGATACCGGGGTCTGCGCCGCCTCCACCAAGAAGTTCAACGAGACCATGGCCGGGCGCGACGACGCCGTCGCCCTGGTCATTTCCGCCGACCTGCCCTTCGCCTCCGGCCGCTTCTGCAGTGCCGAGGGCATCACCAATGTCATCAACCTGTCCATGATGCGCTCCCGCAACTTCGCCAAGGACTACGGGGTGCTGATCGTCGATGGCCCCCTGGCCGGCATCACCGCCCGCGCCGTGGTCGTCCTCGACGCCGACAATCGGGTGGTTTACACCCAACTGGTGCCCGAGATCACCCAGGAGCCGGATTACGCCGCCGCCATGGCCGCCCTGGGCTGACCGCAGGTGACCGCGTGGCTGAAGTGGCATCAGGCCGAAGCACGGTAGATGCGACACCAGGGTCAGCCGATGACAGCCAAGGTCACTTCCTCCCCCTTGCGGGGGAGGACTGGGGTGAGGGGGGCAACCCCAACGGCCACTTTATCCTGCCCCCTCCGCCTCCCTTTAATTAACCTACTCCGGTAGCTAGCCGCAGATGCTGATCTTCGAAGAATCCCGTCCCGGCCGCCGCGCCAGCGCCCAGGCCCCCCTGACCCGCCCCGAGGTGACGGGCCTGCCCGCGCACCTGTGCCGCCGTCAGGCTCCCGCCCTGCCGGAGGTTGGCGAACTGCAGGCGCTACGCCACTATACCCGGCTGTCGCAGAAGAACTTTTCCATCGACACCCATTTCTATCCCCTGGGTTCCTGTACCATGAAGTACAACCCCCGGGCCTGTCACAGCCTGGCCTCCCTGCCCGGCTTCCTGGGGCGTCATCCCCTATCCCCACCAAGTCACAGTCAGGGTCTCCTGGCCTGCCTCTACGAGTTGCAGGAGATCCTCGCCGCGGTCACGGGCATGCACGCCGTCTCCCTGGCCCCGGCCGCCGGCGCCCAGGGCGAGTTCGCCGGGGTGGCCATGATTCGCGCCTACCACCAGGCCCGGGGTGACCTGGCGCGCCGGGAGATTCTGGTCCCCGATGCCGCCCACGGCACCAATCCGGCGACCGCAGCCATGTGCGGCTTTCAGGTGCGCGAGATTCCCACCGGTCCGAATGGCGACCTGGACCTGACGGCCCTCTCCGCCGCCCTGGGTCCCCAGACCGCCGGCATCATGCTCACCAATCCCAGCACCATCGGCGTCTTCGAGCGGGGCATCCAGGCAGTGGCGGAGGCGGTCCACCAGGTCGGCGGGCTGCTCTATTACGACGGCGCCAACCTTAACGCCATCCTCGGCAAGGTCCGTCCGGGCGACATGGGCTTCGACGTCATCCACATGAACCTGCACAAGACCTTCGCCACCCCCCACGGTGGCGGCGGTCCGGGGGCCGGTCCGGTGGGCGTCGCCGCCCGGCTGGAACCGTTCCTGCCCCTGCCCCTGGTGGCCCGGGAAGGGACGGACTACCGCTGGCTGGAAGAGGCGGACCGTCCCCAGAGCATCGGGCGCCTCACCGCCTTTGGCGGCAACATGGGCATCCTGCTGCGGGCCTACATCTACGCCCGTCTGGTGGGGCGGGAGGGGATGAAGCGGATCGCCGAGTACGCCACCCTCAACGCCAATTACCTCTTCCAGCGCTTGGTGGAGGCCGGGTTCGAGCCGGCCTACGGCCAGCGTCGCGCCAGTCACGAGTTCATCCTTACCCTGCGCCGGGAGGCCAAGGAACTGGGCGTCAACGCCATGGATATCGCCAAACGCTTGCTGGACTACGGTTTTCACGCCCCCACCACCTATTTTCCCCTGCTGGTCCCGGAGTGCCTGCTCATCGAGCCGACGGAGACCGAGACCCCAGAGGAACTGGATTGTTTCGTCGCCGCCCTGACCGCCATCCGCGCCGAGGCCCACGCCGATCCGGAACTGGTCAGGGGTGCCCCCCACACCCTGCCAGTGGTGCGGCGGCTGGACGATGTCCGCGCCGCCCGGGAGCCGGACCTGGCCTGGCGACCGGCGAAAGACTCAGGCCTAAGTTCAGGCACCGGCTCCAGCTCCGGCTCCGGCGCGGAAAAGGCCGATGCCTGAGGCACGGCGCCGGCCCAGACCCAGGCCAGCATGGGGCGGGAAAGACGGCATCCGGGGAGGGAACCGGCGCCGTGGCTAACCAGAACGCCAAGGGATGGCGGCGCCTGGTCAATGCCTGGCACTTCTCCCAGGCGGGTTTCCGGGCCGCCTACCAGCACGAGGAGGCCTTTCGCCAGGAGGTCTGGGCCCTGCTGGCGCTGCTCCCCCTGGGCCTTTGGCTAGGAGAATCGCCCGTGGAGCGTGCCCTGCTGGTGGGAAGCCTGCTGCTGGTGCCGATCGTCGAGTTGCTCAATTCCGCCATCGAGACCAATGTCGATCGGGTCGGCCTGGAGCGCCATGAGCTCTCCGGACGCGCCAAGGACATCGCCTCGGCGGCGGTGTTTCTGGTCATCGTCTTCGCGACCAGTGTCTGGGGGCTGGTGCTGTTGCCCAAGTGGTTATGAGGCGGTGCAATCCAGGGGCTGAACATCCCTGAAACGCGCTGAAGAGTCACCCCGGGGGATCGATAGATTGCCCTCCGTTGAGCTGATCAAGTATCCCAGTCCGCTCATCACCAAGCCGCAAAATTACCAAGCCCCCAAACAAAAAGCCCCGCGAGCGGGGCTTTTTTTCGCTTGGCGTGGCTGAAGCCCAGAAGGGCTTCAGAACCAGCGGCTTACATCATATCCATACCGCCCATGCCACCCATGCCGCCACCACCGCCGCCATGGCCATGGCTCTCTTCCTTGGGCTCCTCGGCCACCATGGCCTCGGTGGTGATCATCAGGCCGGCGATGGAGGCCGCGTTCTGCAGGGCGGAACGGGTGACCTTGGTGGGGTCCAGGATGCCCATCTCGACCATGTCGCCATACTCGCCATTGGCGGCGTTGTAGCCGAAGTTGCCAGAACCGGCGACGACCTTGTGCAGGACGACGGAGGCCTCTTCGCCGGCGTTGGTGACGATCTGACGCAGGGGCTCTTCCAGGGCGCGACGGGCGATGTCGATACCGACATCCTGGTCATGGTTGGCGCCTTGCAGGTTCTTGACGGCCTGCAGGGCCCGGACCAGGGCGACGCCACCGCCGGGGACGATACCTTCCTCGACCGCGGCGCGGGTGGCGTGCAGGGCATCTTCGACGCGGGCCTTCTTCTCCTTCATCTCCACTTCGGTGGCGGCACCGACCTGGATGACGGCCACGCCGCCGGCCAGCTTGGCCAGGCGCTCCTGAAGCTTCTCCCGGTCGTAGTCGGAGGTGGTCTCCTCGACCTGGGCGCGGATCTGCTCGCAGCGGCCCTTGATCTCGGCCTCGGAACCGGCGCCGTCGATGATGGTGGTCTCTTCCTTGCTGACCTGAACCTTCTTGGCGTTGCCCAGCTCGTTGAGGGTGGTCTTCTCCAGGGACAGACCGACCTCTTCGGAGATGACGGTACCGCCGGTGAGGATGGCGATGTCCTGCAGCATGGCCTTGCGGCGGTCACCGAAGCCCGGGGCCTTGACGGCGCAGACCTTGATGATGCCGCGGATGGAGTTGACCACCAGGGTGGCCAGGGCCTCGCCCTCGACGTCCTCGGCGACGATCAGCAGGGGCTTGCCGGCCTTGGCCACGGCCTCCAGCACCGGCAGCATGTCGCGGATGTTGGAGATCTTCTTGTCGTGGATGAGGATGAAGGGGTCTTCCAGCTCGCAGTTCTGGCCCTGCTGGTTGTTGATGAAGTAGGGCGACAGGTAGCCGCGGTCGAACTGCATGCCCTCGACGACATCCAGCTCGTTGTGCAGGGACTTGCCTTCCTCGACGGTGATGACGCCTTCCTTGCCCACCTTCTCCATCGCCTGGGCGATGATCTGGCCGATGGATTCGTCAGCGTTGGCGGAGATGGTGCCGACCTGGGCGATGGCCTTGTTCTCGGTGCAGGGCTTGGACAGGTTGCGCAGCTCGCCGACCACGGCCTCGACGGCCTTGTCGATGCCGCGCTTGAGGTCCATGGGGTTCATGCCGGCGGCGACGGCCTTGAGGCCTTCGCGGACCATGGCCTGGGCCAGAACGGTGGCGGTGGTGGTGCCATCACCGGCGACGTCGGAGGTCTTGGAGGCGACTTCCTTGACCATCTGGGCGCCCATATTCTCGAACTTATCCTTGAGTTCGATCTCCTTGGCGACGGAGACGCCGTCCTTGGTGACGGTGGGGGAGCCGAAGGACTTCTCCAGCACCACGTTGCGA
>JAGVUH010000008.1 GCA_019136395.1 Gammaproteobacteria bacterium | reverse complement strand
GCTGACGCCCGACGTGCTGGCCGAGGCCGCCCAGCTCGCGCGCCAGGCCGTGCAGCCGATCGACGACGTGCGCGCCGAGGCCGATTACCGGCGGCAGGTGGCGGGGAATCTGCTCCTGCGGCTGGCCGGTGATACCCAGGTGGAGCGGTTGAGCTGAGAGGCTGGGAAAATTACCCTGATTCTTCACAAGCCTTGAGGTAACCGCTCAGATCTCCTCTCCCCAACCCTCCCCCACCAGGGGGGAGGGGCAAGGGAATCAGCGGGTTGAGCTAGCTATGCCAGCCCGAACCCACCCAGTTCCAGCAGACGCGCGTACTCCGCGGGCGTATCGCAGTCCAGCAAAATGGCGGGGTCATCGACCGCCAGCTCCCGGGCCTGGGAATCCCAGGCCTGCAAAATCGTCCGCAGGCCGCCAGGTGTATCCGCGGGCATCGTGACTGCGGCGGGGTTCGCGGGCACCGTGACCGTGACGCATTGGGGTATTCGTTCAGATCCCTCACGCGCTAGGAGGGTTCCGGAAGTGCCAGCTACTGGTTCTCTTGCTCCCTCCCCCCTGGCGGGGGAGGGTTGGGGAGAGGGGGTCTGAGCGGTAACGCAATAGGTGGCGATCAGGGGAGGATGGCCACGCTTCCCCCGGTAGAGGGGATAGAGCACGGGCGGCGGGGGCTGGTGGCGGCGCCACTCGGCCAGGAGGGCGGCGATGGTGTCCGGATGGACCAGGGGGATATCCGCCGGGAGCAGCAGGAAGGCGTCCCGTTCCTCCCGCAGGGTCGCGACGCCGGCCAAAACCGACGACAGCATGCCCCGGTCAGGGTCGGGGTTGGTGATCCAGCGCACGGGCAGATCCGGCAGGGCGGCACGCAGGGTGGTGCCGGCATGGCCGACGACCACCCGAATATCGCTCACCCCACCCTCTTGGAGGCGCCGCACCGCCTGTTCCAGGGAGGTCAGGTTTCCAAAGCGCAACAGGGGCTTCAAGGTTCCCATCCGCGAGGAATGGCCCGCGGCAAGTATCAGGGCGGCCAGGGGTTCCCTCATGGGGGGCCCTCTTCCATCGATGAAACGCCCTGCATGGAAGGATGCCTCAACGGTCGGAGGTGCGGGAGATGAAGGGGACATTTCTAATGTGGGGACAACCCAGATGAGGGGGATACCCCAGATGAGTCGGCTAGATGGGTCGCCCGAAACTGGATCAATTCCGCCAGGATGCTCACGGCAATCTCCAGGGGGGTTTCCGCGCCGATGGCCAGGCCGATCGGGCAGCGCACCCGCTCCAGGTCGGCGGCGCTGAAGCCCTCCGCCCGCAGGCGGGCATGGAGGGTATCCCGTTTGCGGAGACTGCCGATCATGCCGATGTAACCCGCCGCCGTGCCCAGGGCCTGTCGCAGGATGCGCCAATCGCTCGCGTGATCCTGGGTGAGGATCACCAGCAGGCTGTGACCGTCGAGGGTCCTGCTGGCCAGGGCCTGGTCATAGGAGGCCAGGGCCAGGACCTCCTCGACCGCCGCGGGAAAGCGCTCCCGCCGGGCGAAGGCGGGCCGGTCATCCAGGACCCGGACCTGGAAGTCGGCCTGGCTCGCCAGGAGCGCCAACTGCTGACCGACATGGCCAGCACCGCAAATGGTCAGCGTCGCCGGGGGGGATAGGGGTTCGCACAAAAACCGGCTCGCGCCAGCGGTGAGGTAGAGGGGGCGATGTCGCCGTGTGGAAAAGCCCAGGTGGCTGTCTGGATGTTTGACCAGTTGGCTAACAGGACTGTCCAGGGGGTTAGTTGGAAGGTTGGATAACAGCTTGGTTGGTGAAAGGGTTAGGAGCTTCCTTTCCTCCGCCGTCAGGTGGCCCACTCCGGTGAGCGGGGCGTCTTCCCGCAGCAGCCACTGGCCGCCGTCAGGGCCCAGCCGGGTCATCAGCCAGCCCTGTTGGCGACTGGCCAACAATTCGGCCAGGGCGCCATAGAGTTGCGGCCAGCCAGGGATGGCCGGGTCCAGCGGCTGGACCAGGACTTCTACCTCGCCCCCGCAGAGCATGCCGAGGGGCGATTGCGCCCCTTTCAGGACGAAGCGCCGCGTTAGGGTCTCGCCACTGGCCAGGGCTCGCCGGGCCAGGCGGATGGTCTCGGCCTCCAAGGCGCCACCGCCAAGGCTGTGACGGCTCTCACCCCGCTGGTTCACCAACATCCGGCTGCCACGATGACGCGGCGCGGAACCCTGGTGGTCGACGATCATCGCCAGGGCGAAGGGTTCACCGGCGGCCAGCCATTGCAGAATGTCCCGACCCAGGGCGGCGGTGAATCTCGACATCTTCATCCTCGGAGCGAGTTTGTCGGCAACCTGAAAGTGACTCGTCACAATGATCATAACGGCCGGGAGGACACGTCCCACCTCTCAACCTTATGGATTGACAAAGTTATCAGCCCCTAGCCTCGCGTCGCGATCAGCAACGGATGCTGAGTTTGGATGGCAGCGTATTCCATTGCCGCGAAGATGTCTTCCTCCTCAAGAAAGGGATAATCCTCCAGGATTTCGCCATGCGAGGCACCGGCGCTCAGCAGGCTGAGAATATCGCTGACGCGAATGCGGTAGCCCCGTATGCAGGGGCTACCACCACATTTCCCTTGCTCCAAGGTAATACGTGCCAGTCTTTTCTGGTTCATAGCAAAGCCTCCACTGGATTGGGCGTACTCTTGCGCAAGCCAACTTGCCCCTCTCGGCGGGCTGGCAAATTGGGTTCGTTTCGCAACTTGCCCTTTTGAGCGGCTCCAAGAAATGGGTTCGTTTCGCAATTTGGCCATCTTTGCCAGGTCCAGCGCTTCACCGGCTGGATCGTACGAGGGGGATGGTGATGATAAAGCGTGTCCCGACGCTGCTGATTCGGTTAGTGTGGCCGGTTGACGAGCGCCCGGTTGGGAGCGTACAGACCTCCGGACGGTCCAAGCCTCAAGTTACTTGGCTGTAGCCTGGCTGGTAGAAGCGGGCCTGGGCCACTGCGCTAAGGGTCCAAAGAGCTGAATTGGCAGGAGCCGCCTCCGCCAGCACCCGCCCGCCCCTATGGTTAAGGCTGATCCCGTTTGTCTTGAGGGCCACCTGCGCGGTGCTATGCTCCCTTGGTCTGGATGCGCTGCATCAATCAGCCAACGTCACTCTCGCTGCAACACTTGACTAGCATAAACAATCGTTGCGCATTGGTTGTTCCGGGGCTCGATCCCGAACCTGGCGTTGCGCAATGAACTTGTTTGCTGAATTGGTGAAAACGCAAACGGATATTGCTTGCTCCAGGTCGTACGCCAATAACCAAAACCGTGATCGAGCCGAATCTGCATTGTTGCTCCATCAGCCCATTCCAGTACTAACTCCCTAGCATGGGGCAGCTGTTGCCTGTCTTCTACGGCGATGCGGCATGGTCGAAAAATATCACCAAATAAAGCGTTTATTACGCCAATTCGGTCTCCGCTATCTTGCCAATCATGATGCAGTCGCGTAGGACTCGAAAATTGGTTCGCACTAAGATGGGCGGTTGTCACTTGCAACGCACAGGACTTGTTAGACGTTCCGCTCACAACGAGCACATGCTGTACTACCTCGAACAGAAGTCGTGTGGCAAGCGGACTGGCCAGATAGCGGTCGGTGTAAGAAATCCTAGACAATGGCGTCTTGCCGTTAAAACGAGCATCAAGCGCGGGGATGCGGGAAGCGATGTAGGTCCAGAATCGCTCACCGAAAGCAACGATATCGCCATTAAACTCATCAATTAATTCTAGGGAAACGACCGACCCGCTCGGCAGTCGCCGCAGTTCACTCGCGTTCACGAGATTTACAGGGGGTAGGACCCCGGCAATTGGGTTTGCGCAGCGCACACATCGCGCGCCATCTTTGGTCGATCCCCACTCCGGTCCTGGCGTCCGTGCGCTGTCAGATTCGACGCCCCATCTGACAACGCCGTTGGCTTTCACAACCTCGCAGACGATCCGGTCACGGGGATCGGGAAACTTGTCAGTCTCGTAAAGAGAAAGCGATGCGACTTCAACCAGGCTGGCGAGGCTATTCGAAGACTCCGCAGGCAGGGCAGCCAAGGCACCCCGTTCTACATAGAGGTCCAACAGCTTGTGCTCGGCAGCCCACCGCAGCAGGCTATCGCGCAGATTCCAGTCGATCAGGTCCCAGTCAGCACCAGCACCGGCGAGGTAAATCCTGAGCCGGTCGCTGCCGAGTATCTGCATCTCGCGGTTGACAGCGCGCAATAGCGTGTCATGTTCGGCCTGGCTATCCGGACCGAACCACTGTGCCGATGCTGGCAAGGCAAGCCCATCCAAAAACCTTCCATTCAGTACCTCAAGGGCCTTATGTCGATTAAGGCTGTCCATCTGATGCTGGGTGTCGTAGTTCAGCAGACACGCATGGCAAGCTGCATCGCAACTGCGAGGACAGGTAAGGATTTCCCGAGCGCGCTCGAACACCCTACGCAGCGACGCTGGTAAAGCCGCAACATATCCGGCTCCGCCCGCAGCGGTATCGTAGAGCACAATCCCATACAACTCCTGATCGCCGATGCTGCGGGACTTCACCGCAGCAACACCGATCTCACGCTCCACGATACCGAGGACATTTGCCAGCGCTTGTCGTAAGGCTACGCCAATGGAATAAGCCGATTCCTTGTCCGTGACTGGGCCCCCGTCACCGCGATCGAGCAACTCGATCTCCAGCACGTCCGTCCATTGGGATGCACCGAGCCAGATGTTTCGCTGGATAGCGAAGTCGCTGTCGTTGCCGGTGCAGCGGGTCTCGCCATTAGCCTCTCTGCCACCGCGTAGCCGCCAATGATTCATCATCGATGCTGGCAGAGTACCCTCCACTTCAGTCTCGAAGTCTGCGCGGCCGCAGTGCAGGCAAATCGCGAATCCGGCGTTATGCAGCCCTGGCGACCAATGGAACAGATGGCCGCGATGGCTGTAGCGATACCGCCCGAATTGCTTCGCTGGAAAGCTGACCCAGACCCCGCCGCTCGGACTGATCCAGGGATCTTGGACAGGAAGGTAGGTGGGTTTACTGATGTCATTGTTTGCCTTGTCGAGGATGTCCACAGCAAACCCGGCAGGCTGCAAATAACGCTGGTGCAGTAGATCCGTCGATCCGCAATCGGGACACTGCTGCTTCAGGTTCGGACTCGTGCCGGTATTCCCGCAGTGTCGGCAGCGCCACGCTACCCGAAGCGCCTGAATTTGGTTCACATCGGGAACACCCGGAGGTAGGTGCCAACTCAAGGTCACGCCGCGAGACTTGTACACTCGCCCGTCCAAAACGATGTCTGCTCCTGGTGCATACTCGCGAATAGCCACGGGTAGTTGGCGTGATGGGTAGCTTCGGAACCTGCCTTTGTTGTCTTCACGTTGCGCTCGATCCGCATGCTGTCGCTCCCAGTCAAGCTGTTGTAGCGTGGTTGGGATGAACGGAACGATATCGTTGGGAAACCCATAGCCTGGGAGAAAACCCTTACTGGCAAGCTCCGCGAGAAGGTACTCACCGCGCAACCGCTTTAACTGGAGCCCAATAGCTTTGCCGACCGGTGATTCCGCCTGTTGTGCCTCAGTCCCGCCGTGCGCTTTCAGGTCTTCCAGGAGCGCATTCAGTTCCAAGAGCCATCGGCCACGCTGTTCTTCGAGCGCCTCGGCCGTTGCCAAAAGCAGCCCGTGAAGACTAACACCGCTCAGAGGCGTTCCTCGAACGACCTGCCGCAACCCGCTGGAGAGGCGTTGCTCCTGAAAAGTTTCTGGATTCTGACACCAGGTGACAAAGTGCTCTGCCTGGGAGGCTATCCCTTCCACCAATGGCTCGAAGAACCATCCCACGGTGAGCTTTGGCAGGTCATTTACGAACCGCGACAGGAATGCCGAAAGTATCAGCGCATGCACATGCCGCCGGACAATGCGGTCACTCTGTAAGGATACTCGTGGAACATAGAGGGGCGTCTTGAACGGCCACAAGGGGTTAGCAAAGACAGCTTCTCCGTGGGGGGACGTCTTGCACAGCGTCAAGCTAGCTGCCTTGGTCTCGCCGCGTCGCCCAGCGCGTCCGGCGCGCTGTAAAAAATTGGCTGGACCGGGTGGGGGATTGTTCATGGCGATCGCCGACAAACCGCCGATATCTACTCCCATCTCCATCGTTGTCGAGCAGCTCAGTACATTGATACGGCCAGCTTTAAAGCGCGACTCAAAATCCTGGAGCCGCTTACCGTCTTGTTGAGCTGAATGCTCGACAACCCGAAAGTAAGGGATATTGCTGACGATTCGGTCCGACAATTCTGGCCAAACCGCGTGCGCGCGTGCTGCTTGTACCTCAGGGTCCGTTTCAAGCCAGGTCTCTACCTCGTCTGGTGTCACCTCCGATCCATCTGGTCTGCGTAGGAAGGGCCAGGGCAATCGAGGCATGGTAATCGGGACACATTGCTCCTCACCAGGAGACCATTTTCGTGGCAGATATGGGGTGATGCCTGCAAGCGTCTTGTCAAGAACACGATGCGTGAAGGGGCATACCCACGCTTCCCGGACTTCGACTAAGTCGGCGTGGTCCTCCAGCTTGAGCAGGTAGCCATCCGCCAGCTGACTTAGCATTGGGCGGATGATCTCCCAAGCGGTGCTGAGGATGTTGTCAAGATCGAACTGCGCGGACTTATCTGCCAGATCGATGCCGAGATAAAAGGCGAGCAGGCGAACGATTCGCGAGCGGGAGCCGCTGATCTTCGCCATCGGCCAAATAATCTGGCGTTTATCCGTCTTCTTGCCTTGCGGCCCGATGATATAGCTTGTCCTGGTTGGCATACCCATCCAACGTGTGTAATCCTCGGGAATGAAGACCGCCGAGGATGATCGGATGAAAAAGTCTAAGATGATCTTGAGAAATAGCTTCCAGTCAGTCAGAGATCGTTTTCGCTGCCGCCATGGAGGGGGCAACTGTGTCTCCGTTACTGTGTTGATTTGCGGATAATCCAAGGCCACCAGGCCCAGTGTCTCCAGCGTGTTCTGGCGGCGGGGTCGCCGAAGCAGCTCGCGTTGTAGGCAGAAACT
>JAGVUH010000649.1 GCA_019136395.1 Gammaproteobacteria bacterium | reverse complement strand
CCATCACCGGCCGCTGCCGCGCTGGACCCCCGGCAACTGTCTACGGTCTGCCAGCGCATCGCCCTCCTGCTGGCCGACAGTTACGCCGAGGCCAACACCGAATGGGAGACGCACGAACCCTTGCTGCGCCAGGGCCTGGGCGAGGACTTCGGCCCCATCGCCACCGCCATCGAGAAGTTTGACTACGAAGCCGCCCTGCAAAGCCTGCGCAAGGCGACCTTGGCCCGTGCCATCGAGTTGGGAGAAGGCCATGGCGCTGACGCAGGCACCCCATCAGTGGGGGTGGCTACCACTCAGTCATCTCCCTGAGGGCGCTCGGACCGCAACAAGGCCTGGAGACGAGCGATCAGTCAATGTCCTCAAGCGCTGTCCCGGTGCCCCGGAATAACATCGTCATTTCATCGAGTAGAGCGCCAAAGATCCGACCCGCTTAGGTCGTGCGGGCAATTGATCAGCGCTTCCTTTACAGCTCGGTGAATAAAGCCGTTTCCGGAAGCCGCGACTTCGGCAGCTTGGCATTGATGTCATCGGCACCGTGATAACCGAGCGCGACCAGCACGACGCAACGCAGGCCTTGCTCCGGCAAGCCGAGCGCCGCGTCGATCGCCTGCGGGTCGATCCCCTCCATCGGGCAGGCATCGATACCCAGCGCTCCGGCCGCTTGCAATACCGTTCCCAGCGCGATGTACACCTGGCGCTCGATCCAAACGTCTAGTGTCTGGTTCTGACGATGCAGCCCAACATAGTAGTGGCGCGTGTTGTTCTGCATGGTTTTGCCTTTCGGCATCTGGAAACGGCCATCGGCCTCTTCCTGGGCCAGCACGCGGTCGAGATGGGCCTCGTCAAGATCGGTACGGGCGCACATCACCAGCACATGCGAGGCATTGCGCACCTTGGGCGCGTTGTAGGCGTAGGCCCCATCCAGGGTCGCGGCGATCTTTTCCTTGGCGGCATGGCTGGCAGCCATCACGAAATGCCAAGGCTGGGAGTTCACCGAAGAGGGCGTAAAGCGCAACACGGTGCGCAAGGCAGCAAGGCTTTCCTCCGGCAGCTTGCGGCTGGCGTCAAAGGCTTTGCAGGTACGGCGGGAGGTCGCAACTTCAACAATATTCATCTTGCCCCTGAATGGCTAACGCGAGTGAAAACGGTGATGACCCCACGCGGCCCCCGGATGATCGGCAGCGCTTCGCGGACCGGAAAATTGGCCATGACATCACGCCAGGTCGTGCTTGAGGGGCTGACGGTCATTGCCGGCCCTCCGTCGATTCCGGATGCGTCAAGGCATCGGTCTTGGCCGCCATGATGAAATCGTTGCGGTGCAGCCCGCGGATCTTGTGGCTCCACCAGGTCACGACCACCGAGCCCCACTCGGTCACCAGCTTCGGATGATGTCCCTCCTCCTCGGCCAGCGCGCCAACGCGGTTGGTGAAGGCCAGCGCCTGGGCGAAGTCTGCGAATTGAAAGCTTCGCTCCAGTTGCATGATCCCATCACGGACCTCGACGGACCAATCCGGAATCTGCCTGATGAGCGCCGCCAGTTCATCCTCGCTCACCTTCGGCGCGTCGGCGCGGCAAGCCTCGCAGGTCTCTGATGTCAGCTTCGTCATGGTTAGGCTCCCCCTCGGTAGCCAGTGCCTGTGGTGCGAAATTATCCGGTCCACGTGACATGGGTCCTGTGGTAGCGCAACGCAACCGAGGCGAGGGGTACCCGGGGGCGTGCCTTTCGCTGGCGGAACCCGCGACACTCCGCCCTGAGCCCGGTGGCTCGTTCGTTTATCCACCCAGCCAGGAAGCACGATGACTCCGGACGACTTTATCCGCAAGTGGGCCTGTTCGTGCGCAGTCTGGACCCGGCCCTGCGGGCGCAACTGGGCGCCGAATACACCGATCCGGCGACCATCATGCGCTTGGTCAACCCGCTGGTGCTGGACCCGCTGTAGGCGGAAATGTTGGAGAAGAAATTCCGGCTACGGGTCGCCCAATCAGGGCCTGGACCTCGGCGAGCATGACCTCCATGGCCGCCGTGGCCAGGGGGCTCAGGCGGCAATGGGCATAGGTGAAGGACTGGCCGGTGGCCGTGACCAGCCAGGCGGCGGGTTGGTGTCCGTAAAGGGCCTGACACCAGGCCAGCAGTTCCCGCGGGGACAGGAAGTGGGCCATGGACGAGAGGGTGCTGGCGTCCGGAGCCAGCGTCTGGACCCGGACCTCCCCGGGCTCGCCCGTGACGCTGGCATCGAGAAAGATCACCCTCTCGGCGGTGGCGATCTCCGCGGCCAGTTCGGCGGTGAGGATGTGGCGGGCGATGACGCGGACCTCGCCAGGCAGCGGTGCCGCCATCAGGGCCTCCGCCGCGAGGGGGCCGATGGCATCGTCGCCGCGGATGGGGCTGCCGTAACCGATGATCAGGGTCTTGGCCGTCATGCCCGGGTCGGCGGGTTGCAAGGAAGAACCTCCTTCTGTTTGAAGCGGGATAAGCGTTCACCCCCCCTGCCGCCTGGGCGGGCAAGGGTCAAAGTCCGCGGCCTGCCACTGCTTTCCCGCAGGGCTAATGGCGACATAACGAATCCACCACCCGGCCCGCGGCATCCCGCAACTCGATCGCCATCGGCATCTGGCCAAAGGCGTGGGAGGCGCAGGACAGGCATGGATCAAAGCAGCGGATGACCGCCTCGACGCGGTTGAGCATGCCCTCCTGGAGGTGGTTGGCGTCCACGTAGGCCTCGGCGACCTGCTTGATCGCAGCGTTCATCGCCAGGTTGTTGTGACCGGTGGCGATGATGAGGTTGACCCAAGTGATGAGCCCGTCGTCATCGATCTTGTAATGGTGCATCAGGGTGCCGCGCGGGGCCTCGGAGACGCCGATCCCCTCGTCGCGGTTGCTGCGGGCGCGGGCGCGGACACGTTGGTCCATGATGTCCGGGTCCTTGAGCAGGCGCTCCATCATCTCCAGGGCGTAGATGATCTCCACCAGCCGCGCATAGTGGTAGTGGAAGCTGCTGGCGATGGGGCCCGACTCCTGCAGCATGTGGAACTCGGCCAGGGCCACGTCGGCGTAAGGGGTGCCGCAGGCGTTCGCGTTGTTCAGGCGCGCCAGGGGGCCGACCCGGTAGACCCCCTTGGGATAGCCCATCGGCTTGTAGTAGGGGAACTTCATATAGCTGAAGTCCTCCACCGCCTCGCCCACCAGGCGCTGGTATTCCCAGGTCGGCACCCGGTCCTCGACAATGCGCCCGCGCGCGTCCTTCAGACGCAGAAACCCATCGTAGTGCTCCAGATTACCCTCGGGCGTGACCAGGCTCAGGAACAGGGTCTCCTGAGTGCCGAAGTGGCGGGCCTCGTCCTTGAACTTGGGGACCAGGGTCTTGAAAAAGTCATAGGTCCGCTTGGCGATCTCCAGGCCCTCGGGGAGCAGCTTGAGCATGGCCGCACGCTTGTCCGGGGTCAGGGCCTCGCTGACGCCGCCCGGCACCACCCAGGTCGGGTGGATCTTCTTGCCGCCGAGGGTCTCGATGATGGTCTGGCCGATCTGGCGCAGTCTGATCCCGTCCCTGGCCAGCTCGGGGTACTGGCGCATGACGCCGAAGATATTGCGGGTGGCGGGGTCCGCGTCCCAGCCCAGAAGCAGGTCGGGGGAGGACAGGTGGAAGAAGGACAAGGCGTGGGACTGGGTGATCTGGGCCAGGTTGATGATCCGCCGCAGCTTCTCGGCAGTAGGCGGGATCGTGACCGACAGCAGGTGGTCGCAGGCCTTGTTGGCGGCCAGGATGTGGCTCACCGGGCAGATGCCGCAGGTGCGGGCGGTCAGGGCTGGCATCTCGCGGTAGGGGCGGCCCTCGCAGAATTTCTCGAAGCCGCGGAATTGGGTGAGGTGGAAACGGGCGTCCTGGAGTTCCCCCTGATCGTCGAGTTGCAGGGTGATGCGGGCGTGCCCCTCGATGCGGGTGACCGGTTCGATGGTGATGGTTCGGCTCATGGCAACGGATCGTGGTGAAGAGGGTTGGCGTGCTGCGGGCGCGTGGACGTCAGGAAACCTGGCGTCGCCGCCAGGTCAGGCCCCGAAGCGCGTGACGGCGCTCGGGTCGGGCGTACGTCCGGCGATGAGTTCGCTGAGGATATAAAAGATGGTGTCCGCGCTGGGTGGGCAGCCGGGGACGAAGACCTCCACGGGCACGCAGGCATGGATGGGCCGCACCTGGCGAAACAGGGCCGGGACCCGCTGGGTCGGGATCCCCGGCTGGAGGGTGGCGGTCTCCCGGTAGGCCTGGTCCAGTACCGCCTCCAGCTTGAAGGGGTTGCGCATGGCGGGGACGTTGCCATTGACGGCGCAATCGCCCAGGCTGATCAGGACCCGGCAGCGCTGGCGGAAGGCCAGGGCCTGGCGCAGATCCTCCTCGTTGCTGATGGCCCCCTCCAGGATGCCGATGTCCACCCGCTCCGGCAGGGCCTTGGCATCAACCAGGGGGCTGTAGACGATGTCCAGGGCTTGGACGAGGTCCACCAGGCGCTGGTCCAGGTCGAGTAGGGACATGTGGCAGCCGGAGCAGCCGTCCAGCCAGGCGGTGGCGACCTTGATGCGGCCAGTCGGGGCCGCCGGGGCGGCGGTCGCAGTCTCGTCTGGCATCCCTTCTGGTGCCGGGATTGAATTCACGCCGGTCCCGGCGGATGGCGGCGTCACCCCCGGGCGGGGCTGATCGGCAGGGAACCCAGGATCGTCGGGGTGGTTAAGGCTCATTGGGCATGCCTCCGGCGCGCCAGGATGGGCAGAAATTGCTGGTCCTTGACCATCTCCCCAGCGGAGGTCCCCTGTTTGACCAGGGCCCCGGTGGGACAGACCTGGACGCATTTGCCGCACCCGGTGCAGGTCTCGCTTTCCCCCCAGGGTTGCGCCAGGTCGGTGATGACCTGACAGTCGCTGCCCCGGCCCATGACGTCCCAGGTGTGGGCGCCTTCGATTTCGTCGCAGACCCGCACGCACCGGGTGCAGAGGATGCAGCGGTTGTGATCCATGCGGAACAGTTCATGGGAACTGTCCATCCGGTAGCCCGCCTGGCGGTAAGGGAAGCGGACGTGATCCACGCCGCACTTCTGGGCCTGGGTCTGGAGCTCGCAGTGACCGTTGGAGACGCAGACCGAACAGATGTGATTGCGCTCGGCGAAGAGCAATTCGACGATGGCGCGGCGATAGCGTTGCAGGCGCTCGGTGTTGGTGCTGATCGACATACCCTCGCTGACCTGGGTCGAACAGGCGGCAAAGAGCCGGCTCTGGCCCGCCACCTCGACCAGGCACAGCCGGCAGCCACCCCAAATGCTCAGGCCGTCCAGATAACAGAGGCTCGGGATGGGGATCTTGTTCTCCCGACAAACCTCGATGATAGTCTCGTCCGCGCGGGCGGAGAGGTCCTGACCGTCGATGGTCAGGGTGACGACTTTGACGGTGGCTGGAGAAGGGGGTGCGGGCATGGTGGCTCCGTTAGGATGCGCTGGTCTCCGCCAGGCGCGACGTTCGATCTAAACGCGTTCGTCAGGGAAACGGCGATCGCCGTGGCCTACCGTTCCGGGCGCTGCTCAAGGGCGCGGGATCGGCCCCGGTCGATTAAGCCAGGCAAGGGATCTCGCTAGGTCCGGTGCAACTTGGCCTCGTATTCCTCGCGGAAGAACCGCAGGGTCGAGAGCACCGGGTTGGGCGCCGTCTGGCCGAGGCCGCATAGACTCGTGGCCTGGACCACCTCGCACAATTCCTCGAGGAGGGCGAGGTCGCGGGACCCCGCCTGGGATTTGCACATGCGGTCCAGGAGTTCATGCATCTGCTGGGTGCCGGCCCGGCAGGGGACGCACTTGCCGCAGGACTCGCTCATGCAGAACTCCATGAAAAAGCGCGCCACGTCCACCATGTCGGCGGTCTCGTCCATGACGATCATGCCGCCCGAGCCCATGATGGTGCCCAGGGTTTTCAGGCTGTCGTAATCCACCGGGATATCCAGGTGGGACGCGGGGATACACCCGCCGGAAGGGCCACCGGTCTGGACGGCCTTGACGGCCTTGCCGCCGGGCACACCGCCGCCGATGTCCTCGATGATGGCGCGCAGGCTTGTGCCCATGGGTACCTCGATGAGCCCGGTGTTGACGATGCTCCCGGCCAAGGCGAAGACTTTGGTACCCCTGGATTTTTCGGTGCCGATGCCGGCGAACCAGTCACCACCGTGGCGGATGATGGGGGCGATGTTGGCGAACGTCTCGACGTTGTTGATCAGGGTGGGGCAGCCCCAGAGTCCGGACTCGGCGGGGTAAGGGGGTCGTGGCCGGGGCTGACCCCGGTTGCCCTCGATGGAGGCCATGAGGGCGGTCTCCTCGCCACAGACGAAGGCCCCGGCACCCAGGCGGATTTCCACCTCGAATTTGAAGGGCGTCTCGGCGATCCCAACGCCAAGGAAGCCAGCGCGCTTGGCCTTGCGAATGGCCGTGGTCATACGTTCCACCGCCAAGGGGTACTCGGCCCGCACGTAGACATAGCCTTTGGCGGCGCCGATGGCATAGGCGGCGATGGCCATGCCCTCCAGCACCCGATGGGGATCGGATTCCAGCACCGCCCGGTCCATGAAGGCCCCGGGGTCACCCTCGTCAGCGTTACAGATAACGTACTTCTGGTCCCCGGGCATCTTGGCGACGGTGGACCACTTGAGCCCGGTGGGATAGCCACCGCCGCCCCGGCCGCGCAGGCCACTGACCGTGACTTCGCGCAGCACCTCCGCCGGGGTCATCTCGCTCAGGGCCTGGACCAGGCCCGCATAGCCGCCCACCGCCAGATAGCCCTTGAAGCTGTCCGGGTCGATGACACCGGAATTTTCCAGAACGATGCGCCGCTGGCGGGCAAAGAAAGGCTGGTCGGTAGGGCAATGCAGACGTGCCACCGGGGCGGCGCCAACGCTCGCCAAAATATCCGGGGCATCCTCCGGCTGGACGTCCCGGTAGAGGGTTGCGGCGTTCAGGTCGGCCCCGGGCCCCGCGATCGCCACCAAGGGGCCCGCGGAGCAGAGACCCATGCAGCCGACACGCTTGATCTTGCA
>JAGVUH010000434.1 GCA_019136395.1 Gammaproteobacteria bacterium | reverse complement strand
AGGATTGTCGCCTGTGTCTGGGGACCAGCCCCGCTACCGGTCACTTGGGCCAGACCACGACACTTGGTGGACGGGTCTGGGACCACCAGTCCAAGTTTCGCGTCATCATCGGCCCCCTGCGTTTGGTGGACTTTCGCCGTCTTCTCCCCGGGGGGGACAGCCTCAACCGGGTGAGGGATCTGGTCCGCAACTATCTTGGGGATCAACTGGACTGGGATCTCAACCCCGTCCTGACCGCCCCGGAGGTTCCCGGACTGCGGCTGGGCCGTGGCGGGCAACTGGGGTGGACGACCTGGTTGCTGAGCAGGCCCGCAAGCCGGGATGCTGATGACCTGAAACTGAATCCGCGTTGGCGGCCCCCTGCGACGAGGAGCGCAATATGACCGAGATCAGCCGCACCGCCCTCTTTGGCAAGCTCAATCCCCTGGCCTATAAGGCGATCGAAAGCGCCACCGTCTTTTGCAAGATCCGTGGCAACCCCTATGTGGAACTGGTGCACTGGTTCAATCAGATCCTCCAGAATCAGGATTCGGACCTGCACCGGATCATCCGCCAATTTGACCTGGACCCGGCCGGTCTGGCCCGGGATTTCACCGAAACCCTGGATCGACTACCACGGGGGGCCCGCTCCATCTCCGACCTGTCCGCGGACGTGGAGGAGGCCGTCGAGCGCGGCTGGACCTACGGCACCCTGATGTTCGGTGAATCCCAGGTGCGCACCGGTCATCTCCTGGTGGGGATCCTCAAGACCCGCGGCCTGCGCAGCGGCCTGCTCGGCATTTCCCGCCAATTCGACAAGATCGTCACCGATACCCTCACCGACCGCTTCGCCCAGATCGTCTCCGGCTCTCCCGAGGACCGTCTGAGCGCCCGCGACGGTTTCCAGATCAGTGGCGGGGCCCTACCCGGCGAGGCGAGCGGCGCCCTGGCGCCAGCCCAGATGGGCAAGCCCATCGTCGGGCGCGATGATGAGATCCGGCAGATGATCCACATCCTCATGCGCCGGCGCCAGAACAACCCCATCCTCACCGGCGAGGCCGGCGTCGGCAAGACCGCCGTCGTCGAGGGTTTCGCCCTGCGTCTGGCCAGCGGCGAGGTGCCGCCACCCCTCAAGGACGTTAGCCTCCGCACCCTGGATGTGGGACTGCTCCAGGCCGGGGCCAGCATGAAGGGCGAATTCGAGAACCGCTTGCGTCAGGTCATCGAGGAGGTGCAGGCCTCCCCCAAGCCGATCATCCTCTTCATCGACGAGGCCCATACCCTCATCGGCGCGGGTGGCAGCGCCGGTACCGGGGACGCCGCCAACCTGCTCAAGCCGGCCCTGGCCCGCGGCACCCTGCGCACGGTCGCCGCCACCACCTGGGGGGAGTACAAGAAATACATCGAGAAGGACCCGGCCCTCACCCGGCGCTTCCAGGTCGTCGCCGTGGACGAGCCGAGCGAGGACAAGGCGATCCTGATGGTCCGCGGAATCGCCTCGACCCTGGAAAAGCATCACCAGGTCCAGTTGCTCGACGAGGCCCTGGAGGCGGCGGTAAGGCTCTCCCGCCGTTATATCCCGGCGCGCCAACTGCCAGACAAGGCGGTCAGCCTGCTCGACACCGCCTGCGCCCGGGTGTCCATCAGCCAGGCCGCCGAGCCGGCGGAGGTGGAGGACTGCCGGCGGCGCATCGAAGGCCTGGAGACCGAACTCGCCATCATCGCCCGCGAGAGCGCCGTCGGGGTGGACACCGGCGAGCGCGCCGGCAGGGCGGAGGCCAGTCTGGAGGTTGAACGGGCACGTCTGACCGAGCTCACCGGCCGATGGGAGGCCGAGAAGGCCTTGGTCCAACAAATCCTCGACCTGCGTGCGCAGATCCGCGGCGCCCAGTCCCCTCTGGAAGACACTGGCAGCCCCCTGGAAGACTCTGGCCAGCCCCTGGAAGCGATCGCCACCCCACCCCCTGCTCAATCCACCGCCCATGAATGGGATCCCGCCACCGCCCTGGCCAAGCTCCGCCAGCTCCAGTCGGAACTGGCCAGCCTCCAGGGTGAGCGCCCCCTGATCCTGCCCAGCGTCGATGCCCAGGCCATCGCCTCGGTCGTCGCGGACTGGACCGGCATCCCCGTCGGGCGCATGGTGAAGAATGAGGTCACCGCCATCCTCCATCTGGCCGAGACCCTCAACCAACGGGTCATTGGCCAACGCCACGCCCTGGACATGATCGCCAGGCGCATCCAGACCTCCCGCGCCCGGCTCGACAACCCCAACAAGCCCATCGGCGTCTTTCTCCTCGCCGGTCCCTCCGGGGTCGGCAAGACCGAGACGGGCCTGGCCCTCGCCGAGGCCCTCTATGGGGGTGAGCAGAACATCATCACCATCAACATGAGCGAGTTCCAGGAGGCCCACACC
>JAGVUH010000004.1 GCA_019136395.1 Gammaproteobacteria bacterium | reverse complement strand
CAAAGGCAAGCGTCAGGAGCAGGCCATAGACGGCGGCCACGGCGAGATAGGGCAGCAGGGTCAGCAGCCATTCGACGTTCCACCAGCGCCAGCGGCGCGGGGCGGGGGTGGTGCTGCGGTACTCCCGCCAGGCACCCACCATCGTCAGGTAGGAGGAGAGGTGATAGAACGCATCCGTAACGCCGCCAGAGAGATAGCTGCCCTGGGCGGTGTCGTAGGCGTAACGGGTATCGGCGACAAAGAAGGCGATCAGCCCCGCCACCAGCCAGGCGATGGGCACCGCGGAACGATCGGCGCGACGTTTCAGCAGCAAGGCCGCGATCCCGACCAGGAGCAGGGTGTCGAAGAGCGGGTAGGCCTGGGTCAGGGCCAGGGCCAGGGTGTCTTCATACTCGCCCTTGGCAATGGGCCAGAGCAGGAAATACCACACCAGGCTCCCCGCGCCGATGGCGACCACGCCCAGATCCAGCCAGAACTGGATCCGCTCGGCACGGCTTTCCCGGGGGCGCAGGAAGAAGGCGATACCGGCCAACAGGGGGGGATAAAGGGCCAGATAGCCCAGGTCGGCCCAGGAGGGGAAGGGATCGATGCCCAGGATCACTTCGTAATGGAACCACCAGCCACTCCCTAACAGGTAAAAGGCGAAGCCCAGGGTGAACCACCGCCATCCCCGGCGTGTGCGCCGGTCAAGGCCTGGTGCCAGGGACGCGCGCCAGGCCATGCCCACCTGGCAAAGCCCGAAGAAGATAAAGACCAGGTCACCGATGAGACGGATCCGGGCCTCATCCCCGCCCCGGAACGCCAGCCAGGACAGGAAGCCCGCCAACAGCAGGCCATTGAGGATCAGGACCCAGGTGCCTAGATCGGAGAAAACTCCCGGCACAAGTGCTTGGCCGGAACGGTTAGCGTCTGCTGGCATTTAAAAGGGCCATTTGCCCGGTCCTTGGGGGTTGTTGTGGGAGGAGAGCGGGAGGTAACGCGAAGGCAGGGTTATTCTACCCGACCAGGGAGAACTCATCCCCTAGACATGCTCCTCAGGCCCAATCGTGGGGGTGAAAGTGGCGGTGCTCCCGCTGGCCGTGGCGATGTCGGTGAATGTGCACCAGGTTGGCGGCGAGGAGGCGATCGGGGTCACGGAGGAAGGTGCCGACGGGACCGTCGAAGAGCAGGCGATGGTCCTCGCCCAAAACTAGGGCGCGGTCGCCGAGTTCCGGGGCCAGGCTGAGGTTGTGGGTGGCCACCAGGGTGGTGACGCGCAGGTCCTGAAGCAGATCCACCAGCCAGCCGGTCGAGCGCGGGTCTCACCCGGGGTTCGAGGGTGAGGAGGGCCGCCAGGCAGACCTTCTGCTTCTCGCCGCCGGAGAGCTTGAAGGGGGGGCGCTCCAGCAGGGACTCGACGCCGCAGAGGCGGGCGCTATGGCGCACCCGGTCTTCCAGGTCCGGTACGCCCAGCTGGCGCGGGCCGAAGGCGATTTCATCGAAGACGGTGGGGTTGAAGAGCATGCTGTCCGGATTCTGGAACAACAGCACCACCTCGCGGCGAAAACGACGGTGAAAGGCGGGGTCCTTGAGGCTGGTCGCCGTGATCTCGCGCCCCGCGTAGCGGTAGTGGCCAGCGCTGGCGAAGACCAGGCCATTGATGACCTTGAGGAGGGTGGTCTTGCCGGAGCCGTTGCTACCGAGCAGGACCAGCCGCTCTCCAGCGGCGATGGCGAAGCTCAGATCGGTGAGGGCCTGCTCGTCCACCTCGACCTGGTGCGACAGGCCCGCGAAATGGATGAGCGGCGTGTCGGGACTGTTCCCGGCCGGTACGACCGGCTGAGGCGATTCATCGGGTCGGGTCATCGAAGAATCCCCGCGAGCGCATGGCCTGGGCGGTCTCGGTGGCATTGCTCAGGGCCTTTTCGACGAAGAAGGAACCGCTGGCGGCGCCGTGACGGTAGAGATCGCGCAGCGACAGCCGGGTGATGGAGCGGCTGGCCAGGGCCTGACGCATCTCGTGGTAGAGACGCTGAAAGATCAGGGTCTGGCTGTAGGCCAGGGTGAGCAGA
>JAGVUH010000349.1 GCA_019136395.1 Gammaproteobacteria bacterium | reverse complement strand
CTCGGGGTCGGTGAGCAACTGGCTGTGGTCGAGGG
Source organism: Gammaproteobacteria bacterium (assembly GCA_019136395.1). The sequence continues at coordinate 7,825 of JAGVUH010000349.1, read as the reverse complement.
TGCCCTCGGCGCCGATGCCGTCCTCCTCGCCGGCCTGGCCGGTCTCCAGGGAGCCCAGGCAGCCCAGCTCGCCCTCGACCGACACGCCGCAGGCGTGGGCGATGTCCACCACCTGGCGGGTGATGGCGACGTTGTACTCATAGCTGGTGGGGGTCTTGCCGTCCTCGCCCAGGGAGCCGTCCATCATCACCGAGGAGAAGCCGAGCTGGATGGAGCGCTGGCACACCGGCATGGAGGTGCCGTGGTCCTGGTGCATGCACACCGGGATCTGCGGAAACTCCTCGATCGCTGCCAGGATCAGGTGGCGCAGGAAGGGCGCCCCGGCGTACTTGCGCGCCCCGGCGGAGGCCTGGACGATGACCGGCGAGTCGGTCTGCGCCGCCGCTTCCATGATGGCGCGCATCTGCTCCAGGTTATTGACGTTGAAGGCGGGGACGCCGTAGCCGTGCTCGGCGGCGTGGTCCAGCAGTTGACGCAGGGATATCAAAGCCATGTCAGGTCTCCTTGGGGTGGGTGTGGGGGATGGGCGGCGGCGCCCTCAATCGTCGGCGAGCAGGGCGTGCTCGCCGACGCGCATGATCTTCAGGATGTTGGTCTGACCCTCGACCCCGGAGCGGTCGCCCTTGGTGATCAGCACCAGGTCGCCGTCCCGCACCGTGCCCTGGCGCAGCAGTTCCTCGATCACCTCGCGATTGACGGCGTGGATGTCGGTGGTGGCGACCGGAACAGGGTGACCTTGCGCCGGGTGGCGATGTGCCGGGTGAGGGCGTAGATGGGGATGCCGGAGCTGATGCGCGACATCCATTTCACCGTGGCGCCGCTCTCGGTGAGGGCGGCGATGCCGGTCACCCCCAGGTGATTGGCGGTGTACATGGCGGCCATGGCGATGGCCTCGTCGACCCGGCCGAACACCGAGTCGAGGCGGTGGTGGGAGCGGGTGGCGAGGGCGTGCTTCTCGGCCTCGCGGCAGACGCGGTCCATGGCCGCCACCGCCTTGACCGGCCAGGCGCCGACCGAGGTCTCGGCGGAGAGCATGACGGCGTCGGTGCCGTCGAGCACAGCGTTGGCGACGTCGAACACCTCGGCGCGGGTCGGCACCGGGTGTTCGATCATCGACTGCATCATCTGGGTGGCGGTGATGACCACGGCATTCAGGGAGCGGGCGCGGTGCACCAGGTCCTTCTGCACCGCCGGCAGCTCGGCGTCGCCGATCTCGACCCCCAGGTCGCCGCGGGCGATCATGATGGCGTCGGCGGCGGCGATGATCTCATCCGCGGCGGCCAGGGCCTCGGCACGTTCGATCTTGGCGACGATGCCGCCCCGCCCGCCGGCGGCGGTGAGGATCGCCCGCGCCTGGTGGACGTCGGCGGCGCCGCGGACGAAGGACACCGCCAGGTAGTCGGCCTCGATCGCGGCGGCGAAACGGATGTCGGCCAGGTCCTTGGCGGTCAGCGCCGGGGCGGACAGGCCGCCGCCGCGCTTGTTGATGCCCTTGTGGTCGGAGAGGACGCCGCCCAGGGTCACCTGGCAGTGGATCGCCGTGCCGGCGACCGCCTCGACCGTCAGTTCGAGGGCGCCGTCGTCGAGGATCAACACGTCCCCGGGGGCGACGTCGCCGGCCAGGGCAGCGTAAGTGGTGCCGACCCGCTGGCCGTCGCCACCGTCCAGGGGGCAGGCGGCGTCGATGGTGAAGGGCGCGCCCTCCCCCAGCCGCACCGCGCCGCTGGCAAAGCGGCCGATGCGGATCTTGGGGCCTTGCAGGTCGACCAGCACCGCCAGGTCGCGCCCGGCGGCGGCGGCCGCGGCACGCACGGCCTCGACCCGTTCGCGGTGGCGCTCGTGGCGATCATGGGACAGGTTGAGCCGCACCACGTCCACCCCGGCGGCGATCAGCCGGTCAAGGACCTGCGGGCCGTCGGTGGCGGGGCCAAGGGTGGCGACGATCTTGGTGCGTCTGGGCATGGGGCTCGCTGCGGTGGGGGCCGGGGCTGCGGCCGGGGTCGGGTCGTTAGGAGCGGTCAAGGGGCGGTGGGGCTATCCAGGAACCGCCACAGGGGGAGGCCGTAATCCCCGTGGGGGTCGCCCTGGCCCGATTCACGGGGCTGGGTTGAAGGGCACAACCCGACACTCAGACCGGGGCGCGAGGCTGGTGCCGGGGTGGGTCAGGGCGCGTCCGCTCCCCATCCCGGCGTCCGCGGGTCGAGGTGGACCAGTGGCCTGGTTCAGCGCCGCACCTCCCGTACCCTCCCCCAGGCAGCGTTTGGGCCTCAACCCTGGGCGCGGGCCTCCAGCATGGCCACCGCGGGCAGGGTCTTACCCTCCAGGTACTCCAGGAAGGCGCCGCCGGCGGTGGAGATGTAGCTCACCTGGTCGTAGATGTCGTACTTCTGGATGGCGGCGATGGTGTCCCCCCCCCCGGCGAGGGAGAAGCCCGGCGCGGCGGCGATGGCGCGCGCCAGGGTCTCGGTGCCGCCGCCAAATTGGTCGAACTCGAAGACGCCCACCGGGCCGTTCCAGACGATGGTCCCGGCCTGGGCGATTATCGCCGCCAGTTCCGCGGCGGAGGCGGGACCGATGTCGAAGATCATCTCGTCATCGGCTACCTCGCTAGCGGCCTTGGTCACCGCCGGCTCGTCGGCGGCGAACTGCTTGCCCACCACCACGTCGCTGGCGATGGGGATGCTCGCCCCGCGGGCGGCCATCTTGGTCATCAAGGCCTTGGCGGTCTCCACCAGGTCATCCTCGCACAGGGACTTGCCGACGTTGTAGCCAGCGGCCTTGAGGAAGGTGTTGGCGATGCCGCCGCCCACCACCAGTTGGTCGACCTTCTCCGCCAGGGACTCCAGCACTGTCAGCTTGGTCGAGACCTTGGAGCCGCCGACGATGGCCACCATCGGTCGCGCCGGGTTGGCCAGGGCCTTGCCCAGGGCGTCCAACTCCTCGGCCAGGAGCAGGCCGGCGCAGGCCACCGGGGCATAGGTGCCAACGCCGGTAGTGGAGGCCTCCGCCCGATGGGCGGTACCAAAGGCGTCCATGACGAAGACGTCGCACAGGGCGGCGTACTTGCGCGCCGTCTCCTCGACGTTCTTCTTCTCGCCCTTGTTGACGCGGCAGTTCTCCAGCACCACCAGTTCGCCGGGGGCGACCTCGAAGCCGCCGTCCACCCAGTCCCGGATCAGCCGCACCGACTGGCCCAGGCGGCCGGCGATGTTGTCCGCGACGGGCTGGAGGGAAACCTCGGGGCTCCACTCACCCTCGGTGGGGCGACCCAGGTGGGAGGTGACCATGACCTTGGCCCCGGCCTTCAGGCAGTGCTCGATGGTCGGCATGGAGGCGGTAATGCGGGCATCGGAGGTGACCTTGCCCTCCTTGACGGGGACATTGAGATCGGCGCGGATCAGGACGCGCTTGCCAGCCAGATCGAGGTCGGTCAACTTAATAAAGGACATGGGCGGCCTCCGTGATGTCAGGGACGGGGTTTAGCGAGGCGAGGAAGGCTGGTTGCCCCTCCCCTCACGTGAGGGGGTGGGAGGAGGGGCTGTGGGTGCGCTCAGCGCTTACTTGGCGACGTGCTCGACCATGCGCAGCATGTTGCAGGTGTAGCCATACTCGTTGTCGTACCAGGCCACGATCTTGACGAAGGTCGGGTCGAGAGCGATGCCGGCCTCGGCGTCGAAGATGGAGGGGGTGGAACGACCGCGGAAGTCGGTGGAGACCACCTTCTCGTCGGTGTAGGCCAGGACGCCGGCCAGGTCGCCGGACTGGGAGGCGGCCTTCATGGCGGCGCAGATCTCGTCGTACTTGGCCTCCTTGCTCAGCTCGACGGTCAGGTCGACGACGGAGACGTCGGAGGTGGGCACGCGGAAGGCCATGCCGGTCAGCTTGCCGTTCAGCTCCGGCAGCACCTTGCCGACGGCCTTGGCGGCGCCGGTGGAGGACGGGATGATGTTCTCCAGGATGCCGCGACCGCCGCGCCAGTCCTTCTTGGAGGGGCCGTCGACGGTCTTCTGGGTGGCGGTGGCGGCGTGGACGGTGGTCATGAGGCCGCGCTTGATGCCCCAGTTGTCATGCAGCACCTTGGCGACGGGGGCCAGGCAGTTGGTGGTGCAGGAGGCGGCGGAGACGATGGCCTGACCGGCGTAGCTGTGGTGGTTGACACCATAGACGAACATGGGGGTAGCGTCCTTGGAGGGGGCGGACTGGACCACCTTCTTGGCGCCGGCCTGGATGTGCTTCTGGCAGGAGGCGTCATCGAGGAAGAAGCCGGTGCATTCCAAGACGATGTCGGCGCCGACCTCGTTCCACTTGAGGTTGGCGGGATCGGTCTCGGCAGTCAGACGGATGCGCTTGCCATTGACGATCATGGTGTTGCCATCGACGGCGATGTCCCCGGCGAAATTACCGTGGACCGAGTCGTACTTGAGCATGTAGGCCAGGTAATCGGGGTCCAGCAGGTCGTTGATGGCGACCACCTCGATGCTGGGGAAGTCCTTGGCGATGGCGCGGAAGGCCATGCGGCCGATGCGGCCGAAACCGTTGATACCGACTTTGATCGTCATGCGTCTACTCCTGAGTGATGCAAGCTGTGAGTGAAGTGATTGGGTAAGGGATTAAATATAAGGGCAATTGATCAGGCCTTGGAGAGTACCGGATACCCCGCGGACCCCAGTGGCATGGGACTCGCCACCGGCATCTGCCCAGCATATCGGGGGCCAGCCACCGGGCTGCCAGCGCTCATGCCCGTGGCAACACCTGGCGTCAAGCCAGATGCGGCCTCGCCACGGACGCTAACCCAGGCCCTTGACGGTAGCCACCAGGTTGTCGACCGTAAAGCCAAAGGCCTTGAACAGGTCCCCCGCCGGGGCGGACTCACCGAAGCGATCGATGCCCATGACCGCCCCCTGGCAGCCAACATACTTCCACCAGCCCCCGGTGCTGGCGGCCTCGATGGCCACCCGGGCGGTGACGGCCTTGGGCAGCACGGCCTCGCGGTAGGCGGCGTCCTGGGCGTCGAAGACGTCGGTGCTGGGCATGGAGACCACGCGCGCCGCCTTGCCATGGGCCGCCAGGGCCTCGGCGCCCTTCACCGCCAGTTCCACCTCGGAGCCGGTGGCGATGAGGATGACGTCCGGCGTGCCATCACAGTCGCGCAGCACGTAACCACCGCGGGCGATGTTGGCCAGTTGGTCGGCGTCGCGCTCCATGTGGGCCAGGTTCTGGCGGGAGAAGATCAGGCAGCTTGGCCCGGTCTTGCGCTCGATGGCCAGCTTCCAGGCCACGGCGGACTCCACTGCGTCACAGGGCCGCCAGACGCTCATGTTGGGGATCATGCGCAGGGTGGGGATCTGCTCGACGGGCTGGTGGGTAGGGCCATCCTCGCCCAGGCCGATGGAGTCGTGGGTGTAGACGAAGATGCTCGGCACCTTCATCAGGGCCGCCATGCGCAGGGCGTTGCGGGCGTACTCCGAGAACATGAGGAAGGTGGCGCCGTAGGGCACGAAGCCGCCGTGCAGGGCGATGCCGTTCATGATGGCGGACATACCGAACTCGCGCACGCCATAGTAAAGGTAATTGCCGGAGGCGTCGGTCTTGCCGACCCCCTTGCACCCCTTCCAGATGGTCAGGTTGGAGCCGGCCAGGTCGGCGGAGCCGCCAAGGAGCTCGGGCAGCAGGGGGCCGAAGCCGTCCAGGGCATTCTGGGAGGCCTTGCGGGAGGCGATGGTCTCGCCCTTGGCGATCACGGCCTCGACGAAGGCCTGGGACTTCTCCGCCCAGGCGGCGGGCAGGTCGCCGGCCATGCGGCGCTGGAATTCGGCGGCCTCGGCGGGATAGGCGGCGGCGTAGGCGGCGAAGCGGTCGTTCCACTCCGCCTCAGCCCGGGCGCCGGCCTCGCGGGCATCCCAGCCGGCGCGGATGTCGGCGGGGATCTCGAAGGGGGCGTGACGCCAGCCCAGGTTCTCCCGGGTCAGGGCGATCTCGTCATCACCCAGGGGGGCGCCGTGGCACTCTTCCTTGCCCTGCTTGTTGGGGGAGCCGTAACCGATGATGGTCTGGCAGCAGATCAGGGAAGGCTTGCCCTCGATGGCGCGGGCCACCTCGATGGCAGCCTTGATGGCCTCGGGGTCATGGCCGTCGACCTGGGGAATGACGTGCCAGCCGTAGGCCTCGAAGCGCTTGGGGGTATCGTCCAGGAACCAGCCCGGGGTGTTGCCGTGGCCGCGCACCTCGCCATCGATGGAGATGTTGTTGTCATCGTAGAAGCAGATCAGCTTGCCCAGGCCAAGGGCACCCGCCAGGGAGCAGGCTTCGTGGGAGATACCCTCCATCAGGCAGCCATCACCCAGGAAGACGTAGGTGTGATGGTCGACGATGGCATGGCCGGGCTTGTTGAACTGACCGGCAAGGATCTTCTCCGCCAGGGCCATGCCCACGGCGTTGGTGATGCCCTGACCCAGGGGACCGGTGGTGGTCTCGACCCCGGGGGCGTAACCATACTCGGGGTGGCCTGGGGTCCTGGAGTGAAGCTGGCGGAAAGACTTGAGGTCCTCGATGCCAAGGTCGTAACCGGTGAGGTGCAGCAGGGAATAAATCAGCATGGAACCGTGCCCATTGGAGAGCACGAAGCGGTCACGGTCGGCCCAGGCGGGGTTGGCCGGGTTATGGCGCAAGTAATCGTTCCACAGCACCTCGGCGATGTCAGCCATGCCCATGGGGGCGCCCGGATGCCCGGACTTGGCCTTCTGGACCGCATCCATGCTCAGGGCGCGGATGGCATTCGCGAGTTCTTGACGTGAGGACATGAAGCCCCTCCTCAATATAGTTTTAGGAATCGGTGTCTTACGCCTGGGAACCGGCTTAGTGGCGATCAGGCCCGCGGCAGGCATGGCAAAAGGTCACATATTGTGTATCAATTACCTGAGCAGCCGCAAAGCAAGTCCTCTTATAGGGGCAAAAATAATTTTATAAGTTGCTTATATGACGATTTGCTGACAAGCCACCACCCACCCGGGGGCTAGACGTCCTGGCGCCATTTGATGGAACAGCCCATGCTCGGAATCTGGTCCTGGGGGCCTTGGCCGGTGGCGGCGACCTGCTTCATGGCCTCGAAGAGGTCCCGGCGGACGCCCTCCGGCGCCGTCTCCTTGCGACTTTCATCCAGGCGGCCCCGGTATTGCAGGCCCAGATCGGCGTTGTAACCGAAGAAGTCCGGGGTGCAGACCGCGCCATAGGCCTTCGCCACCGCCTGGGTCTCGTCCAGCAGGTAGGGGAAGGGGAAGTTCAGTTCCTTGGCCAGGGCCTGCATCCGCTCGAAGGAGTCCTCGGGGTACTCCGTGGGATCGTTCGCCATGATGGCCACGCAGCCAATCCCCAGGGGCTGCAACTCCCGGACGTCGCGGATGATGCGCTGGATGACCGCCTTGACGTAGGGACAGTGATTGCAGATGAACATCACCAGCAGGCCCTTGTCACCGGCGCACGCATCCCGGGTCCAGTGGCGACCATCAACGCCGGGCAGGTTGAAATCCGGGGCGGCTTGACCAAATTCGCAGAGTGGGGTTTGCAGGGATACCATGGCACACGCCTCCTCGCCTGGAAATATTTTCAGCGGATCAATCGGATGTCTATCAGGTTCCAGTTTCCGTACCGCCCGAGACAGGGTGGACGCTGGATCGCGATTCACCGGCGGGCATCTTAACCCCAGCGCGAGAAAACCCCAAACCGCCCCTAGGCATCTGGGGCCGGGGACCTTAGAATTCCCGCTTTTAAATCCGGCCCCCCTGCCCGGGAGCCGCCGCAAGGAGCTGAATGCCCATCATGTCACAAG
>JAGVUH010000072.1 GCA_019136395.1 Gammaproteobacteria bacterium | reverse complement strand
CGCCGCCGCCAGGGTGCGCAGGCCATCGGACAGGAAGTGCATGCCGAGCATGAAGAGCCCCAGACCGCCGAGGGCCTGAAAGATCATCTGCTCCGCCAAGGGATGCATCATGGTAATCCTGGTAGTGGCTTCAAACCCGTGGAATCAGCCAGGCTGAGTGGCTGAGGGGAATCCGCCGCCGCGGCCGCGGGGGCAGCCTGCTCACCCGCGCCGAGAGACGGTCCTCAGGCGCCGAATCCCTCCAGGCCAGCCCAGCACCCGGTATTGGCGAGGGGGCGGAGTCAGGCGGCGGCGGATCTTGGTGTCCACGGGGTTGACGGCGATGGCCTTGACCACGACGAGCAGGTCGTAAGGACCGGGTACTGGCTCCGGCAATTAGCGGCAACCCCCATGAAAAAGGCCGGGGGGAACCCGGCCTTTTGTCAGGTTTACCGGACCTCAGGTCCGGCGGCGATTAGCTCAGGCGACGGCCTTGAGCCTCTCGGTTTCCTTGACTTTCTCGCCTTCGAGGAGGGTACCGCCCTCGCCGCGGATCTCGATCTTACGAGGCTTCATCGCCTCGGGGATCTCACGTCGTAGTTCGATGTGCAGCAGGCCGTTCTCCAGGCGGGCGTCCACCACGCGGACATAATCCGCGAGCTGGAACTTGCGCTCGAAACCACGGTTGGCGATACCACGATAGAGGAAACGGCTTTCCTTATCTTCCTCGGCGCGCGCGCCCGTAACGGTCAGGATGTTCTCCTTAACCTCTAGGCTCAGCTCGCTGGGGGAGAAACCGGCCACCGCCATGGTGATGCGGTAGTCGTTCTCACCGCTGACCTCCACGTTGTAGGGAGGATAACCGCCCGGCTCGGAGCGATAGGCGTTCTCCAAGGCGGACGACAGCCGATCGAAACCGATCATGGAGCGGAAGAGGGGAGAGAAGTCAATGTTAGTCATGGTCATATCCTCAAAGAGCAATATGTGTTGGGGTGCGTATCCGAGCTGGATCACGCGGTTTCACGGACCTCCTGCGAGCGTCCGCATTACCAATTTAGTATCTCCGCCGACAGCGTCAAGGGCCGGCGGGAAAATTTTTTGGTCTCAGCGACCCTTGTCGAGGCTCCGCTTCAGGAGCGCGCCGAAGCTACCCATGCCGCTCTCCGCGGACTTGGTCGCGGGGGCATAGGCGGCCAGGTCCGACTGGGCTTCAGCGGCCTTGGTCTCATCCAGGGTCAGGCTGATACGGCGCTTTTCCAGGTCGACGGCCAGGACGCTGGCCTCCACCGGCTGGCCGGGGCTGAGCACCTCCTGGGGGTGGGTGATGCGCTTGCCAGCACCCAACTCGCTGACATGGATCAAGCCCTCGATACCCGGGGCCAGCTCGACAAAGGCGCCGAAGGGCTGAAGACGGGTGACCTGCCCCTGGACACGGCTGCCGACGGGGAACTTCTGGGCGGCCTCGGCCCAGGGATCCCGGGCCAGGGCGCGGATGGAGAGGGCGATCTTCTCCGGGCGCTTGGGGTTGTCCGTCTGATCGATGCGCAGCACCGATACCTCCAACGGCTGGCCGACGTTCAAAATTTCGCTGGGGTGCTTGACCCGGTGGAAGGCCAGCTCACTGATATGGATCATGCCCTCCAAGCCACCGAGGTCAACGAAGGCGCCATAGTCCTGCAAGGAGGTGACGGTGCCGGAGAGCACGGCCCCCTCCTTGAGATTGGCGCGCAGGGCCTCGGCGCGGGCACGCTGTTCCTCCTCCAGCACCAGCCGGCGGGAGACGACCAGGTTAAGGTGGCGACCACCCTCGAACTTGGTGATGCGAAAATCGAGATGCTGGCCGACGAATTCGTTGAGGTCCTCGACGAACCGAGTGTCGACCTGCGAGGCGGGGCAGAAGGCGCGCTGGCCGGCGACCTGGACCTCGACCCCGCCCTTGATGACGCCGGTCACCCGACCCTGGACCGGTACCTGCTGGCGGTAGGCCTGCTCCAACTCGGCGGCGCCATGGAGGTGGCGAGACTGCTGATTGCCCAGGCGCAGGCTGCCATCCTCCTCGACCCCGGCAACCGTCGCCGTCACCTCGTCGCCCACCGCCACGCTGAGCTGGCCCTCGGCGTCGCGCAGGGAGGCAGCGTCCATGACGCCCTCGGCCTTGCCGCCCAGGTCGATGAAGACCTGCTCCTCGTTGATGGCCACCACCCGACCCTTGACCTGGTCGCCGGGCTTGGCGGCCTTGTCGGCGGTTCCTTGGTGGGTCTGGTCGAATTCGGCCAGCAGGGCCGCGAAATCGTTACTGTCGTTCATGCGCGCGTCTGTCGTTGCGGGGTTGGTGGTGGAAGGTCAGAGAAAGTCAGGGGGGCTCGCCTCAATACCACGGAATCGGGGTAACAGGAGGGAGGCAACTCATGGGGAAGTAAAGAGGGCAACTTTTATAGATCCGTCCTGGTCTGAATCGGAGTCTTTGCGATGGGAGAGGACCTTGGACTCCGGGCCCCGGTTGAGACCGGTTCAATCCGGGTAGGCAACGCCGCAACCGCCCAGGCCGCAATAGCCACGGGGATTCTTGGCCAGATATTGCTGATGGTAGTCCTCGGCATAGTAAAAGTCCGGGGCGGGAAGGATCTCGGTAGTGATGGCGCCACGGCCGGCGGCGGTCAGGGCCGCGGCGAAGCGGTCACGGCTGTCCTTCGCGGACCGGCGCTGGGCCTCCCCGTAACAGTAGATGCCGGAGCGATACTGGGTGCCGACGTCGTTACCCTGGCGCATGCCCTGGGTCGGATCGTGGGACTCCCAGAAAAGCTTGAGGAGTTGCTCGTAGCCAACCGTCTTCGGGTCGAAGACCACCCGCACCACCTCGTTGTGGCCGGTCATGCCGGTGCAGACCTCTTCGTAAGTCGGGTGGGGGGTGAAACCCGCCGCGTAGCCGACGGCGGTGGTCCAGACGCCCTCCCGTTGCCAGAAGCGCCGCTCCGCCCCCCAGAAGCAGCCCAGACCAAACAAGGCCAGTTCCAGCCCCGCGGGAAAAGGCGGCAGCAGGGGATGCCCGTGGACGAAATGCCGGTTGGTGACCGCCATCGCCTGAGCGCGTCCGGGCAGGGCCTCGTTGGCGGTGGGCATCTCGGGCTTACGGAAGAAATTGAACATCTTGGTCTCACGCGTTTCAGAGGGGGAATTTTAACCCCAATTCGGGGGCCGCGATTTGAAATCAAGCCAACCTTCAGGTCGGTTCTCGCCACGCCCCTAAAGATGAAAGACCTTATCAGGCTAGTCGCCCAAAGGCGCTGCCTCAACCCCTAAGCCCCTAAGCCCCTAAGCCGTCGGTGAGGTATTGGCCGTCGGTGAGGTTTCCGTGTCCCGCTCCCTCGGGCACAATGATGTCCCCGTGATGTCCCCATGAAGTAATTGGCCCACTCCCGATCGTGCACCCCATCGAACTCATCACCCTGGATCTGGACGAGACCCTCTGGCCCTGTATGGCAGCCATCCAGCGCGCAGAGACCGCTCTTCATGACTGGCTCGGCCAGCGAGCCCCGCGTCTGGCCCAGGCCATGGCGCTTGGTGATCTTCGGGCCCATCGGCGGGACCTGATGGCCCAACGGCCAGCTATCGCCCACGACGTCACCCTGGTTCGCCGCACCTCCCTGGAACTGTTGCTGGAGGATTTTGGCCACGACCCTGCCTTGGCGGCGGAGGCTATGGACCTCTTTATGGCGCACCGCAACCAGGTCGACCCTTATCCCGATGTCATCCCGGTCCTGAGCGTCTTGGCTGCGGATTTCAAGCTGGTTTCCGTGACCAACGGCAATGCGGATCCGGCGAAAACTCCCTTGCGTGGCCTTTTCCGCTTGTCCCTGACCGCGGGCGATGTGGGTGCTGCCCGCCCTGACCCCGCCCTGTTCCAGGCGGCACTCGACTGGGCGGGTCTGGCGCCGCACCAGGCCCTGCATGTCGGCGATCACCCCCTCTACGACGTCCAGGCGGCCCGGGACCATGGCCTCCATGCCCTCTGGCTCAATCGTCAGGGGCTTCCCTGGCCCGAGGAACTGGAGCCGCCTATGGCTGAGATTGCCGACTTGCATGGTCTGCTGACCTGGCTGGCCGACACCGCTGGTGGCCGTCTCGCCGCATCTACCAATGCTGGTAAGGGCTTGCCTGATTCTGGGGGCCTTGGGGCGGGTTTGGCCGCGGGTGACGGAAATGCTTCGAATAACTCCGTGATCCTCGCCCCAGGGATGCCTGCGCCCACTCCGACGGGAGCGGGAGGTCAGCGCCATGGTCGCTGACGCGTGGGGGGAACAGGGGCCTACGCCAGGCCCAAGGCCAGGGTCAGGGCCGGTGCCGATACTAGGCCCTGGGACAGTCGTGGGGCCGGTGCCGGAACTGGGGCCAGGGCCGGTGCAGCTGTCAGCGCCGGCGCTAGGGCCGGCAGCCGGGATGCGTTTTGAACGGCTGGCTGGCGATGGCCTCGCCCGCCGCGGACGCCTGACCTTCCCCCGCGGTCTGGTGGAGACCCCGGCCTTCATGCCAGTGGGCACCTACGGCACCGTCAAGGCCATGACCCCGGAGGAATTGCGCGCATCCGGGGCCCAGATCATCCTCGGCAACACCTTCCACCTGATGCTGCGCCCGGGCCCCGGCGTCATCGCCAGCCATGGCGACCTGCATGATTTCATGCACTGGTCGGGGCCCGTCCTCACCGACTCCGGCGGTTTTCAGGTCTTCAGCCTGGGTGAGTTGCGCAAGATCAAGGAAGAAGGTGTCCACTTCCGCTCCCCCATCGACGGTTCCCGCATCTTTCTGGGGCCCGAGGAATCCATGGCCATGCAGCGTGCCCTGGGCTCGGACATCGTCATGATCTTCGACGACTGCACCCCCTACCCAGCCACGCGGGAGGAGGCGCGGGCCTCCATGGAGCGTTCTCTGCGCTGGGCGGCGCGCAGCAAGGTCGCCCATGGCGACAATTCTGCCGCCCTCTTTGGCATCGTCCAGGGGGGCATGTACGAGGCCCTACGGGCCGCGTCCCTGGCGGGGCTGACGGCGATTGGCTTCGACGGTTACGCCATCGGTGGCCTATCGGTCGGGGAACCGGAGACGGACCGTCTGCGGGTGCTGGACTTCCTCGCCGACCGCCTGCCCGTGGACCGGCCCCGCTACCTCATGGGCGTCGGCACCCCGGCGGACATCGTCCAGGCCGTGCTGCGCGGCATCGACATGTTCGACTGCGTCATGCCCACCCGCAACGCCCGCAACGGCCACCTCTTCACCTCCGCCGGGGTGGTACGCATCCGCAACGCCTGCCACCGCGCCGACACTGGCCCCCTGGATCCGGAGTGCGACTGCTACTCCTGCCGGAACTATAGCCGCGCCTATCTTCACCACCTGGACCGCTGCCACGAGATTCTCGGCGCCCGGCTCAATACCATCCACAATCTGCGTTTCTACCAGACCTTGATGGCCCGACTGCGCGCCGCCATCGAGGAAGGACGGTTGGCGGACTTCGCCCGAGGCTTTCTGGCCAGCCAAGGTGTGGAGCACGCCCCCGTGACCTAGGCCATCTGGCGCGGCGCCGGATATGACCGGCTTCACTGCAACCGGCTGCGCACCAGCAAGGTCGCCAGGGTCAAGGTCACCAGGGCGATCACCACCAGGGGCCAGGCGTGGGTCCAGACCGCGCTGGCGGGCAGGCCCTTGAGGAAGCTGCCCTGGACGATGATCAGGAAGTGCTTGAGAGGGATGGCTTCCGCCAGCCATTGCAACACCTGGGGCATGTTCTCGACCGGCGTGGCGAAGCCGGACATGAGGATCATGGGCACCACCGCCGCGAAGGTGCCGAGAATGGCCTGTTGCTGGGTGGCGCTGATCGCCGAGATCATCAGCCCCACCCCGACGATGGACAGGATGAACAGGATCATGGCGGCATAGAGCACCAGCGCCGAACCCTGGAAGGGGACGCGAAACACCAGGATGCCGATGGCCACCATGAGCATGCCCAGGGTACTGCCGATGAGCAGGCCCGGCACCGTCTTGGCGACGATGATCTCGGCGGAACTGGTGGGCGAGACCAGCAGTTGATCGAAGGTGCCCAGCTCCCGCTCCCGGGCAATGGACAGGGCCGTGACCACCAGGGAGACGACCATGGCCATGATCCCTGCCAGGCTGGGCACCACGAACCACTGGTAAATCAGATTGGGATTGAACCAGTGGCGCAGCCCGATCCGCTCCGGTGGGAGCAGGGATTGGGGCTTGAGCGTCAGCCCCAGGTTGGCCGCGACCGCCTGGACATAGCCCAGGGCCACCTGACCCGAGTTGGCACGTCGGCCATCGACGATGACCTGAAGCTCCGCCGGTCCTCCCGCCGCGATCTGGCGGGAGAAGGTGTCCGGGATCTCCAGGGCCAGGAGGGCGCGGCGCTGCTCGATGGCCGCGTGGAGATCCTGGCGAGTACGCACCTGGCGCAGGGTGCCGACGAACCGGGCCGCCGCCAGGTCCGCGACCAGTTCCTGAGCCCAGCGCCCGCCATCGCGGTCGAAAACGACCAGGCTGGCGTTGGTCACCTCAAGCGTCGCGGCGAAGGAAAAGACCAGGAGCTGCAGCAGGGGTGGCCCCACCAGGATGAACCGGGCGCGGGGATCACGCAGGATGCTCAGCAGCTCCTTGACGATCTGGGCGCGCAGGCGGGTGGGGAACAGCGTCATGAGGCTTGACGTCCTGGACGGGTGGGGCAGACCGGCTGTAAGCTTGTATAGAACTGTTTTTTCTTCAATAGGTTGGCGTGGCAGCCTGCTTTTTCATCATAAGGGTGGGGCGGCGAGATCTTTCAAGATAGTAAGACTAGCGGTCACGTAGTCCTTGATCTCCAGATTTTCGCAGAGAGCTTTTCCGCGGCCTCTGAGTGGGTTGGGTGTGGTCGGCGTTGCCTCAGGGGTCCAGACTCTTGCGTGTCTTGGCCCGCGCCAGGGCGAAGAAGACCGCGCCGATGGTCAGCATGGCGGCCATGTTGGGCAGGAAGACCGCCCAGGCGTCGCCGGCGAGGAAGACCGTCTGTAGGGAGGCGATGAAGTAGCGCGCCGGCACCACCAGGGTGATGGCCCGGATGGGCGCTGGCATGGAGTCGATCTCGAACAGGAACCCGGAGAGCAGGAAGGCCGGCAGGAAGCCGGTGAAGAGGGCGACCTGGGCGGCGATGAACTGATTGCGGGCGATGGCGGAGATCACCAACCCCTGGCCCAGGGCCGGGACCATGAAGACCGCCGACAGCAGCAGCAGGGCCCCCCAGGAGCCATGGAGCGGAAGGCCGAAGACGCCGATGGCCAGGGCCGCTGAGCCTAGGGTGGCGAGCAGGCCAAGGATAAAGTAGGGCAGCAGCTTCCCCAGCAGGATCTCCGCCACCCGCGCCGGGGTGGCAAGCAGGGCCTCCATGGTGCCGCGCTCCCACTCCCGGGCCAGGACCAGGGCGGTGAGCAGGGTGCCGATCATGGTCATGATGATGCCGATGGCCCCGGG
>JAGVUH010000620.1 GCA_019136395.1 Gammaproteobacteria bacterium | reverse complement strand
ATCCCAGATGTACGCCCAGCGCTACATGGCGCACTTCCCGGCGGCGGGAGAGATCGTGATCTTCGACCGCAGTTGGTACAACCGGGCCGGCGTCGAGCGGGTCATGGGCTTCTGTACCGAGGAGCAGGCCACGAAATTTCTCAAGATGACCCCCTTGGTTGAACGGGCCATGGTCGATTCCGGCATCATCCTCATCAAATACTGGCTGGAGGTCAGCCCCGAGGAACAGACCCGCCGCCTGGAGGCACGCATCGACGACGGGCGCAAGATCTGGAAGCTCTCGCCCATGGACCTGGAGTCCTACAACCGCTGGGACGACTACACCAAGGCCCGCGACGAGATGTTCGCCGCCACCGACAGTTCCTGGGCACCCTGGTTCGTCGCCAACTCCGAGAACAAGAAGCGGGTGCGGCTGAATGTCATCCATCACCTGCTCAGCCGGATCCCCTACCAGGAGGTGAAACGGGAAAAGGTCAAGCTCCCGGAGCGCAAGCACCTGGGCCGCTATCAATCGCCGGATTACCCCTTCCGCCACATCCCCACGGTCTACTGAGAGGACGGACCATGCACATCGCCGCCGGTACGGGCCTGTTTCTGCTGATCGCGATCTTCGTCATCTTCCCGCTGGCGGATCGCTTCTGTGGCAGTGCCAGTTGCTGGTTGATGGTCTTCGTCGGTTCCCTGACGGTGTTTCTGTTTACCTACGCCTTTCTCTATGCCATGCCCGCCTGAGTGGCCAGCTCAGGCGGCGCGGCATGCCCCGCGCAACGCCGCCGGCCGCTCAATCCACGGCCGGTAGCCAACCCTCACCGGGATCGTAAGCCGCGATGGCCGCGGCCCGGGCGGCCGTGTCCTCACCCAGATCCCGCTCATACACCAGGCCGCGCTGGTTGACCTGGAAGGTCATGATGCCGGACTCCCCATAGCTCGCCGGCCAGGCGAGCAGGCCGAAGCCGCCGGTGAAGTGGTCCTCTTCGAGGTAATTCCGGGCGCCGCCCGGGGCCTGGTCGCCCTGCGCGGTGAGGATTTTGTAGAAGTAGCCATGGAAGGGCCTGGGTCCCTCCCGGGAGGGGGTGATGTCGTAGCCCATGGCGGTGGCCTCGGCAATGGCCGGGCCCAGGGGGCTCTCGGGTTCACCCGGCTGGGTTGGCCAGTACAGGCCATTCCGCTGGCCGGGACTGCTGAGGATGAAGCGGGCGTAGACGGGCTTCCCCGCCCCTTGAGGATCGGCGGCGGCGTATTCCCGTTGGGCCTCGACGATGGCGCGCAGGGTGGCGAGGGTAAACAGTTCGTTGCGACCGATGCGGCGGTTCAGGATCTCATCCGCTCCCGCCGCGGTATCGAAGTACCACCCCTGCTCATCCTTGAAGAGGGGGATGGGGAATGGCCAGTCCTCAGGGCCGATGACCAGCCAGGCGCTATCGGCGGTCTCGTCCTCGATCTGGGCGGAGAGGCGGGCGTTCTCGACGAACCAGCGGCGATCGGCGGCATCCGCCACCGGATCACCGGAGACCAGATCCGCCAGGTCCGGACCCAGGACGGCGAGCAGGGCCTCCGGGCCCTCGGTCGCCGCGGCCTCGATCAGGGCCTGCGCCGCGGCATCCGGAGTGGCAAAGCGCAGTGCCGGTGCCTGAGCTTCCGCCTGGGGCAGCGGCTCGGACGTCACCTGGTCAGGGCCCTGAGGTGGAAGCGGTCGCCCCTCCTCGGGCTTGGGACCCGTGCTGGCAATCGGGGCCGGTACAGCCGGCGCGGGGGCATTACTGATCGTTCCCGGGGAGGAAGCCGACATGACCACCTCTTCGGCCCCCAGCGGCAAGGTTGCCTGCCAGCCCAGGGTGAAGAGGATGGAAAGGCAGAGGAAGATGATGCGCAAAGGGATCTTGTTCATGGTGACTGTCTCGTACCAGGCAGGTGTGGCGCCGCTGGATCAGGAAGGGGACGAGGACGGTTCAGGGGTAGGCCAGGATGGGACGCGCGCTTCAGCGGCCCCTGCCGCCAGCGCCGCCGTGCCGGCCTCCGCCCGCCGCAGCGCGCCCTCCTCCGCCCCCACCCCGGCTGACCGCGCCACGATTGCTGGCCGCGCGCTCGACTCGCGGCTTTTCCGCCTTGAAGGCGCCCTGCCCAGCCCCACGGGAGGCTGACTCCGGCCGCGCCGCCCGAGCGGCCCCACCCTCGGTCCGGGCCGGAAGCTGCGCCTTCGCTCCGCTCTGGGCCGGGCGCTGGGCGCTGGCCTCCACGGGACGGCGTTGGGCCTTGGCGGCATCGACCTTGGGCCGTTCAACGGCGGCGCGACCCGCTTTTGCGCCAGCCTTGGCGCCCGTCTCCCGCGGCTTGGTCCCTTCCGGGGCCTTGCGGACCTGCCCTTCGCCCCGGCCAGGGCGCCCAGGGGGCTCGGCGACCGCCGAGGGTTGCCGCGGCGCGGTCAGCTTGCCGCCCGACACGCCGTCCGCTCGGCCGTGCCCGGTGTCCCGGGAGAGCCTGGACGGATCAGCACCTTGCAGGCGGCCACGGGCCTCGTCACGACTGATGGCGCCCTCGGGCTGACGGCCTGCGAAGTGGGCGGCGGTGGTCCGGTCCCGATAGGCCACGCCACCCCGCCGCGCCGGGTTGTGCTCCCAGCGCGTGACCTGATTGCCGACGTTGGCCCGATTGATGTTGGCCTGATTGATGTCGATGTCGCCGGTCCGGATCCGGGTACGGTCGATGTCGATGTTGCGGTCGATATTGATGTTGGTCGGGCTGCGCCAGCCCTGGTTGTTCCAGTAGGCCGGCTGGCTCCAGTAGGATCGGCCGCCCCAGTACCCCGGCCCGCCCCAGTAAATGTGATCATCGTGATCGTCCCAGAGGATGGCTGCGGTCAGGAGGCCGCCGACCAGGGCCCCGGCGCCGAAGCCGATCAGACCCTCGTTGCCGCTGGTCGTGGAATAGACGGTGGTGGGCTGGGTGGCAGGATAGACGACCGTCGTGCCGGGCTGAGTGGCGGTGTACTGGGTCGCGGCGTCGGCATAGACGGCGGGGTAGTAACTGGCCGGGGGCGAGGTCTGGCCGTAGACCTTGGTCGGGTCATAGGTGGGCACATAGACCGTGTCGGCCGCGGCCGGCTGGATGACGATGGTCTCCCCGGCCTTCTCGACTCGTAGCCGGTCATTGCTCTGGAGGTTGCCCGCCATTTCCGCCTCCCGCCGGAGACGCTGAATGGCATCCGTCAGGTCGGGCAACTGACCGAGGACGGCATCCCCGAGATCCTGGGTCCAGTCCAGATGCACGCTCATGAACCCAAGCACGGCGGGAAACTGGACCAGGACCTTGACACTGTCATCCCAGGGCTCGCCACGGACGGCCTGGTCCAGGGCTTCACCCTGGAGGTCCCGGTGATCCTGTAGCCAGCGGTCGGCCTGCACCACGTCCAGGGGATAGGTCGCGGCCATGAGGATCTGGGTCAGCAGGGCATCGGGATAAAGGGCGATGGGGGCGACCAGTTGCTCGATCCGTTCCTTAGGCAGGGGATCACCCGCCCGCTCGGCCGCCAGCGCGAGGCCGGAGAGCCCAAGTAACCAGATCATCAGCAGGGCCGCGAGCCAGCGTAACGGCAGGGTCATGGTCATTCTCCGCAAGTCGGAAGCGATCACCCGGGAAAGGTTGGGAGCACCCCGGGAGGGGGCGCGAACGCCGGGAGGCTGAAAGGCAGTATAGTCCAGTCTGATCGGTTGCCAGGCTGATCGGGATGAGGCATCCACCCCTTAGTCCAGTTTGATCGGTTGCCTGGCCAATCAGGATGAGACATCCACCCCGGTCACGACCCGGGACGCGGAGCGGGTAAACCGCAATGCGGGGGGGGTCTCCCCCCCCCCATGCCGCCAGGGCTGGCATTGCTAGCGCCAGCCGCTGCTTCTCTTACTCCCTCCCCCCTGGTGGGGGAGGGTCGGGGAGAGGGGGTCTGAACGCTGACCCCTCAACCAGCTCCCGACGGCCTAGCGGGTCGTGCCGTGGAAGCGCTCCCGCAGGCGCTGGAAGACGACGTAGAGCATGGGGATAAGGAAGATGCCCACGCAGGAGGCCACCAGCATGCCGCCGAAGACGGCGGTACCCACGCCCCGCTGGCTGGCCTCGCCGGCGCCGCTGGCGATGATCAGGGGCACCAGGCCGAGGATGAAGGCGAAGCTGGTCATGAGCACGGCGCGGATGCGCAGCCGGGCGGCGTTGGTCGCCGCTTCCAGGATGGGGGTGCCATGCAGGCGCTGCTCCATGGCGAACTCGACGATGAGGATGGCGTTCTTGCTCGCCAGGCCGATGAGCACCACCAGGCCTACCTGGGCGTAGAGGTCGTTGGGCAGGCCGGTGAGCCAGAGGGCCCCCATGGCCCCCAGGACCCCGATCGTCACCGACAGCAGCACCGCCGCGGGCATGGCCCAGCTCTCGTAGAGGCCCACCAGGAAGAGGTAGGCGAAAAGCACCGCCAGGCCGAGCACGATGGCGGTCTTGCCCCCGGCCTCCTTCTCCTGGAAGGCGGTGCCGGTCCACTCGTAGCCGAAGCCGGCGGGGAGGGTCTTGGCCGAGAGGGCCTCCATGGCGGCCAGGGCGTCGCCGGAACTGTTGCCGGGTGCCGGTCCGCCCTGGAGGGTGGTGCTGCGGTAGTTGTTGTAGCGTTGCAGGATCTGGGGACCCAGGCGCAATTCCGGCTCCAGGATGGCGGTCATGGGCACCATCTCGCCCTTGTCGTTGCGGACGTGGATGCGGAAGATGTCCGCGACCTTGCTGCGATCCTGCTCCTCGCCCTGGACGCGGACCTGCCAAACCCGGCCGAAACGGTTGAAGTCGTTGACGTAATAGCCGCCCAGGGTCGCCTGGAGGGCGGTGAAGACGTCACTGACCTTGACCCCCAGGGTCTGGACCTTCTCCCGGTCGATGTCCAGGTAGAGCTGGGGCGTGTTGGTGGCCCAGGTGGAGAAGACGCGGCTCAGGGCCGGGTCCTGGTTGGCGGCCAGGATCAGGGCGCGGGAGACGCCACTCAGCTCCGCCGGCGGCTTGCCCTGGAGGTCCTGGAGTTGGTACTCGAAGCCACCGCTGGTGCCCAGGCCCATGATGGGCGGCAGGTTGAAGGGCATGACCTGGGCGGCGGGGATGGCCGCCGTGACCTGGGCGACCCGGGCCAGCACGGCGTTCACCTTCAGGTCCGGCGTGGTTCGCTCGCTGAAGGGCTTGAGCCGGCCGATGACCAGGGCGGCATTGGACAGGGCGGCGCCGTCCAGCATGCTGTAACCAGGCACGGCAATCACCGACTGGACCGCCGGGTCCGCCAGGATGGCCTGCTCCACCTGCTCGACCACCTCCAGGGTGCGGTTGAGGGAGGCGCCCTCCGGAAGCTGGACATGGGCCATGAAGGCCCCCTGATCCTCCTCGGGGAGGAAGCCGGTGGGGGTGACCTGGAACAGCCAGCCGGTGGCCAGACCGAAGACCGCCACCAGGACGATCACCAGGGCCGAGACCCGCACCAGCCGGGCGACGATGGCGGCATAGCCGTCCCGGACCCCGTCGATGGCCCGCATCAGCAGCCCCATCAGGCCATGGGCATGATGGCCCGGCTTGAGGAGGATGGCGCACAGGGCCGGTGACAGGGTCAGGGCGTTGATGGCCGAGATGAGCATGGAGGCGGCGGTGACGGCGGCGAACTGCTGGAAGAGCTGGCCGGTGATGCCGGGGATGAAGGCCACTGGCAGGAAGACCGACAGCAGCACCAGGGTGATGGCGAGGATGGGCCCGGTGATCTGGCCCATGGCCTTCTTGGCCGCCTCCCGGGGGCTCAGGCCCTCCTCCGCCATGATCCGCTCGACGTTCTCCACCACCACGATGGCATCGTCCACCACGATGCCGATGGCCAGCACCACCGCCAGCAGGGAGATGGTGTTGGCGGAGAAGCCCAGGGCCAGCAGGAAGGCGAAGGTACCGATCAGGGCCACGGGCACCGCCACCAGGGGGATGAGGGTGGCGCGCCAGCTCCCCAGAAAGATGAAGACCACCAGGATGACCAGGGCGAAGGCCTCGAAGAGGGTGTGGATCACCTTCTCCAAGCTGGCGTTGACGAACTCGATGGTGTCATAGACCAGGTCGTAGGCGAGGTCGTCGGGGAAGCGCTCGGCAAGCCGTTCCATGGCGGCCTGGACGCCCTCCCCGACGGCGACGGCATTGGCCCCCGGCGCCAGGTAGATGGCCATGGCCGCCGTTGGTTTGCCGTTGAGGCGGCTGGTGGAATCGCGTGACTTGGAGCCCAGCTCCACCCCGCCCAGGTCCTTGACGCGCACGAAGGAGCCGTCCGGATTGGCCCGCACCACGATCTCCTCGAACTCGGCGACATTCTCCAGCCGGCCCTGGGTGGTGAGGGTGATCTGGAAGCGCTGGTCCGCGGTCATGGGCTGGGCGCCGATGCGTCCCACCGCCGCCTGGACGTTCTGCGACTGGATGGCGGCGATGACGTCCGCCGGCGTGAGCTTGAAGGCGGTGAGGCGGTCCGAGTTCAGCCAGATGCGCATGCTGTAGTCGAGGGGACCGAAGAGAAAGACGTCCCCCACCCCCGGGATGCGCTTGAGGGTGTCGATGACGCTGATGGTGGCGAAGTTGCTGAGGAAGAGGTCGTCGTAACTGCCCCCGGGGGAATAGAGGGCCACCACCTGCAACATGGCGGTGGACTTTTTCAGCACCGCCACCCCCTGGCGCTTGACCTCCTCCGGGAGCCCGGGCTCCGCCAGCGAGACCCGGTTCTGGACGTTGACGGCGTTGAGATCCGGGTCCGTGCCCAGGGCGAAGGTCACGGTGAGGCTGTAGCTGCCGTCGTTGGCGCTGTTGGAGCGCATGTAGAGCATCTTGTCGACGCCGTTGACCTGGGCCTCCAGGGGCTGGGCCACGGTAGCCTCGACCACGGCGGCATTGGCGCCCGGATAGTTGGTGGTCACCTGGACCGTGGAGATGAGCCCCGCCAGGGTGATGACGACCGAGATGACGATGGCCAGCCGCGGCCGGTCGATGAAGATGTCCGAGATCATCGGGCGTCACCCGCGCCCGCCGCGGCGCCGGCGTTCTTAGCCGGGACGGTGGCGGAATCGGTGCCCGCCGCCGCGCCGGAATCCGTGCCAGCGGGGGGAATGTCATCCGCCCCCGCCGCGGCGCCGGCCTTATTCGCCTCCGCGGTAACGGCACCACTCCCCGCGGCGGGGCTGGCGCTCGTCCCGGCCGGGGAATCCCCGGTCGGCAGATCGGCGGGGGTTGCCGTGACGACCTGACCGGGTCTGACCTTCTGCAGGCCCTGAGTGACCACCAGTTCCCCGGCCTTGAGCCCGCCATGGACGATGACGTTGGCGCCCTGGATGGTGCCCGTCTGGATGCGCCGCGTCTGGACCCGGTTTTCGCTATCCAGGACCAGGACCGAGGTCCCCTGCTGGTCGATCTGCAGGGCGCCCTGGGGGATGACCAGGGCATCCTTGGGCTGCTCCTCCGCCAACATGACACCCAGGTATTGGCCATCGACCAGCAGACCATCGGGATTGGGGAACACCGCCCGCACCAGCAGGGTGTCGGTGCCCGGGTCCGTGGTCACGTCCACGTAATCCAGCCGTCCGAGTTGGTCATAGCGCGTGCCATCCGGCAGCTTGGCCCGAGCGATAATGGCATGGGGATCGCTCCCTTCTGCCGCGACCCGCCGCTTTTCCTCGAGGAATTCCCGTTGGCTGATGGGAAAGAGGACATAGGCGGGGTCCTGGCTCACCAGGGTGGCCAGGACGCCGGAGGTGGGACCGACGAGATTGCCGACGGTCAGGCTTGCCCGGCCGATCCGTCCGGCTACCGGGGCCTTGATCTGGGTATAGTCCAGGTCAAGCTGGGCCGCGGCCAGGGCGGCCTTGGCCTGTTCGACGCTGGCCTCCGCCACCCGATGGGCGGCCCGCAACTTGTCTACCTCCGCGGCGGACATGTTCTTTTGCCGCAGCAGTTCCTCGCCGCGGGCATACTGTGCCTGGGTATTCTCCACCTCGGCCAGGGCCTTGCTGAGATCCGCCTGACGCTGAGCGACGATGGCCTCGTACTGATCCGGCTCGATGACGAACAGGACCTCTCCCGCCGCCACCTCATCACCCTCCGTGTAGCGCCGCTCCTTGAGGAAGCCCTCGACCCGGGCGCGCAGTTCCACCTTGTCCACCGCCGCCACCCGACCGACGAAGGTGACCTCCTGCTCGACCGGCTGAAGGGACGCAGCGACCACCTCAACGCTGGGGGTGATGGCCTGGCTGCCCGTGGCTGGGGGCTGATCCGGGTCGCCGCAGGCAACCAGGATCGTAGACAGGGCGGCAAGGTGCAGCCAGCGGAACGGGGGGCGATGGGAGGGGAAGGGCATGCGCGGCTCCGACATGGACAGGGGCAGGGGCAGAGACTTTTTTTGATTGTTGCATGCCGTCTGGATCTGTGCCATTTTTCATCAAACTACAAATCCTACCTGGCTGGGGCGATCTTCCGCGATCAGCGCGCTTCTTTACGCCTTCCTCCACCCAGTAGCCGAATCCCCCTCATCAGCCCCCACGGAAACCTCAATGTCGCTGTCAGAAAAAGAAGCCGGCCTGGTCGAAGTCATCGTGCAACGCCTAGAACAGCAGCGTATCCCGCGTGCCCTGGACATCCTGGCCCGGGTCGAGAATGGTGAGCGCCTCAACGAATTCGACATCAGTTTCCTGGAAGAGGCCATGCAGGATGCCATGGATGTCAAGCCCTTCATCGATCAGCACCCCGAGTGGCAGGAGTTTTCCACCCGTCTCTTTGCCCTGTACAAGGACATCACTTCCAAGGCGTTGGCCAACGAGCAAGCCAGCTAAGCGATCGGCAACCGCCGCCCTGCCGTGCCCTTGCGCACCCTCGTGTCAATCCTCCCCCTGACCAGGCGCCTCGGCCTCCTCGCCCTGATCCTCTGGCTGCCCCTGGCTCGGGGCGGCGAGGTCCTGGATGGCGTCAAGGCCCGGGGCGAGTTGCGCTGCGGGGTGAGCGAGGGGATTCCGGGTTTCTCCGAGAAAGACCCCAGTGGCCGTTGGGTAGGCCTGGACGCGGATTTTTGCCGTGCGGTCGCCGCCGCCGTCGTCGGGAATGGGGAGAAGGTCAAATTCGTCCCCCTCTCCGCCGCCGCCCGCTTTCCCGCCCTGCAGGCGCGCAAGATCGACCTGCTGGCGCGCAACACCACCTGGACCCTGGTGCGGGAGGCGGTGATGGGGGTCCAGTTCGCCGCGACCCTCTTTTACGATGGCCAGTCCTTCATGGTCCCGGCCGAAAGCCCGGTCAGACGGCCCACCGACCTGGCGGGCGCCACCGTCTGCGTGCAGAAGGGCACCACCAGCGAGCGCAATCTCACGCGCTATTTCGCTCAACGCCAGCTCAGCGTCACGCCCCTGGTGCTGGATTCCGCGCTCAAGGCCGCCGAGGCCCTCTTTGCCGGCCGCTGCCAGGCCTATACCTCCGATAGCGCCCAACTTGCCGGCGCGAGAGTCCTCGCCCCCGCCGGCCGTCAGGCCTATCGCATCCTGCCAGAGCTGATTTCCAGCGAGCCCCTGGCCCCCGCTGTCTGGGGGGGCGATCAGCAATGGACCACCATGGTCCGCTGGGTACTCTTCGCCCTGATCCACGCCGAGGAGCTGGGCATCACCCGTGCCCTGGCCAACGAGCCCCCGCCCGACTTCGTCGCCTCCCTGCTGAGTTGGGATCAGGAGGAGGCGGACGCCCTCAGCAAGGCCATGGGCGTGGCCCCGGGCTGGGCCCAGCGGGCCGTGGCGACCGTCGGCAATTATGGCGAATTGTTTGAGCTCAACCTGGGCGCCGCCAGCGAGTTGGGCCTGGAGCGGGGTCTCAATCGTCCGTGGAAGGACGGTGGGCTCATGTATGCCCCGCCCTACCGTTAGCAGGGAAGTCACCAGAGGGGTCTCCCCGCGTCCGGGATGCGGATTGACCAGATGACAGTTAGCCTCTACGTCACAGCAAGGTCTTTCCCCCTTCCCGGCGCGTCCACCCGGACCCCCGCGCCTCCTTGAACCCTGACCGGGCATCTACATGACCGATTTGCAGATTCTTCTCACCATCGGGGTCTTTGGCACGGTCATCCTGCTGATTGCCCTGGACCTCATCGACATGACCGTCGCCGCCCTGCTCGGCCTGTCGGTCCTGGTGCTGACGGGGGTCTTCGACCGGAACGACATGCTGGATACGGTGCGGGTCGCCAGCGGACCCATCGCCCTCTTGTTCGGCGGCATGGTGGTGGCCCGGGTCCTGGCGAAGACCGGGCTCTTCGAGCGCATTGGCGCCCTCATGCTACGCGCCACCGGCGGTAGCGGGCGTCGATTCCTGCTATTGCTGGTGGCCCTGGTGGCGCCCATCTGCGCCCTGCTGCCCAACGCCACCACGGTCATTCTGGTGGCCCCGGTGATCCTGGGGGTCTGCCGGGCGCTCAAGATCGATTTCGTCGGCCCCCTGGTACTGACGGCCATCATCAGCAACTCCGCCGGCCTGCTCACCCTGGTCGGTGACCCGGCCACCTTCCTGGTGGGCAGTTCCATCGGCCTGAGTTTTGGCGAGTACCTGCGACAAGTCAGCCTGGGTGGCCTGATGGCGGTCCTGGCCATCCTCCCCCTCCTGCCCTGGCTGCTGCGGGACACCTGGCGCCTCCGCCTGGCCCTGCCGGAGCCAGCGCCCCCGCCTCCCATCGAGCGCCCGGGTTTCGTCCTGCTGGCGCTGGGCGTGCTGCTGGTCATGGTCCTGCTCTTTCTGTTTGGGGAACAGTTACCGAACATGATTACGCCGCCCGCCGTGGCCATCATCGCCGCCAGCCTGGCCCTGCTGGTCATCCATGGGCTGCAAGTGGAGCCGGTCGATGAGGTCCTGCGGGATGTGGACTGGAAGACCCTGATCTTTCTGGCCGCCATCTTCGCCCTGGTGCAGGCCTTTACCAAGACCGGGCTGCTGCAGGGCATGTCCCTCTATCTCTACGACTGGTTCGGGGCCGACATCACCCTGGTGGCCCTGCTCCTGCTGGCGGGGATTGGCGTCCTCTCCAGTCTTCTCGCCAATATCCCGGTCGTCGCCGCCGCCCTGATCATGGCCAAGGGCTACCTGGTGGCGGCGGACGCCGTACCGGAGTTTGCCCTGGCCCCCAGCTTCACCGACTGGCCGGAGGCGACCCTGCCCTTTTTCATCGCCATGATGTTCGGCGCCACCCTGGGCGGCAACGCCACCCTGATCGGCGCCTCGGCCAATATCGTCAGCGCCGGTATCTGCAACAGCCAGGGGGGACACCTGACCTTCCTGCGCTTCGCCCGTTACGGCGTCCCCATCACCCTGATGCAACTGGCGCTGGGCGCGGGCTACGTGCTGGTCCTGACCAGCCTTCTCGCCCCCTGAGCCACCGCGGAGATCCTTTAATGCCTTGCCACCTTGACCGCCTGATCCGACCCGCTACCGCCCCCACCACCCTGACTGAACGGCCATTCGCCCTGGCCCTGGCCCTCGGGCTCAGCGGGGGGCTCCTGCTTGCTGGCGGCTGCGCCAGCGGCCCGGACGCCGGGGCCCAGAACCCGCTCGGCGGCGGCACCGAGGTTACCGTCAGCGACCCGACCCGCTTCACCCAGAGCGGCTTCCTCAGTGACTACGCGCGCCTCAAGACCGTACCCTGGAGCGATGGCGTCCAGTGCTGGAGTCAGCCCCAACTCCAGACGGCGGCCTACGATAAGCTCCTAATCACCCACATGACCGTTAAACTCAAGGACGGTCAGCAGCAGGGGATCGACCCCAGCGATCTCAAGGCCCTGACGGACTACTTCCACCAGTCCCTGGTCAAGGCCCTTTCCCCGGAGTATCGGCTGGTCAAGAAACCAGGACCCGGCGTCCTGGCCCTGCGCATCGCCCTCACCAATCTGGTACCGACCCAGGTCGGGGAGAGCGCCCTGGGTACCCTGGTGCCTTATGGCTTCGTGGCGGAAATTGGCTCCGGGGCCGCCACCGGCCGGCCCGCCGGTTCCACGCCCTATCTCGGCGAGACGGGGATCGAATTACAACTCATCGACGGCGGCAATCAACGGATCCTCGCCGAATGCCGGGACACAGAGATCGGCCGGAAGTACGCGGCGGACGATAAGAATGGCATCGGCGGGGCGGTCCAGACCTGGGCTAGCGGCTACGTCAATTCCTTCCAGCAGTGGGCCTATGCCAAAAACGCCTTCGACAAGTGGTCCGCCCTGATCGCCGAGCGACTGGCCAAGCTGCGGGAGGCATAACCGCGGGGCTGACGGGGCGTGAGGGCCCCGTCCGTCCCAGGGGGCGGCGGCCGCCAGGGTTACCCCCAGGGTACAAAAGAGGGGCCAGGTCTGGGTCACGTCGGTGCGCAGGGCGGTGTAAACCAGCAGGCCGGTGGAACCTTGCAGGAACACCATGCCGATTAGGAACTTGATGAGACTGGAGAGGTGCAGGGTCAGCATGGGGCGTTCAAATTCACCCTGGCGCGTCTCAGGGCGCTAACCTGGGGTCTTTCCGGCTCTTTAACGCTTCCGGATCGGGTCACGTCCGTCGGGGGACGCCGTGAATACGTCCCTGTAGGCTTGACGACAGCATCCCTGCTGTCGACACCCCCGACGAACGCGACCCGATCCTCCCTCACCGCACCTACCCGCTTCACATCCAGAAAACGCAGCTTCTTCAGCCGGATACTGAAGGGGATGACGTAACGCACCTCTGGGAAAAATGGCTTTGTTTCGCAAAATGGCCTTTTTCGTGGTCTACGAAAAATGGCTTTCCTAAGAAACTTCGGCTACCGGTGCCGGTTCGAGGACATAGCTGAACGAGTTTCTGAGCCTACAGGGGCGGGGCGCCGCCCCCCGGGGGGGGTGTTTTGCAAAATGGCTCTTCCGCACCGGGCGAAGCAATGGATGACCGCAGCGCACTGAGGCGCTTACTCCCACCATACCCCCATGGCTTGCCGCGCAGACGAACGGCATCGGATCCGCAAGAACGGCAAGGGGCGGGAGCAGGACAGCACTCAACAGTC
>JAGVUH010000606.1 GCA_019136395.1 Gammaproteobacteria bacterium | reverse complement strand
AAGAATTCTTTCAAGAAGGGACTGGATGCCGGCAGATGCTTGAGGGCGGTCTGACGTGTCAGTCGTTCACCCGCGGCGGCCAGTTGGGCGTTGCCCGTCCACCGGGCGGTCAGCAGCCCGTAGGTGATGGTCTGGGCATAGGCATCCGCAAACTTGTCCTCGGTGAGGTCATGGACCAGGGCCTCTTTGAAGGCATTGTAGAGATCGCGCAAGGGACCCGTGACGGATTCCTCCCCGAGCTGTTTGACGGCCAGGCGGCGCAGGTACCGCGCCCGGTACGCCAGCTCTTGGGCAAGTTCGGTGGGATTTCTGACCTTGGCCTTGCTGACCACGAAAAAGCGTGACAGCAGGTTGACGACATCCGCGGCGTCCTTGTAACCCTGGCCTTTGCGGAGCTTGCCAGTGAGTTGCTCGCGACCCTGCCACAGTTCGATGCTGGCCTGATCCCGGTCGGGGTAGACCACCAGGACATTATGAAAGCGGTTGTTTAAAAGCAGGTGCCGTCGGAGGCGGGCCGCATCCGCCGTGCTCTTGAGTGGATAGACGATGTACCCCAGCAGGCGGTTATGCCCGTCGCGTAATGTGACACCCCCAAAGGGATTCTGGCCCCCGTAGGCACTTTGCCGTTCCTCGGGATCAATGCCAATGTCATGGTCCGACGGTAGGGCAAAGGCCTGGAGCCGGCGTTCGGCATTAGCCTTTTTGCGAAGGCCGAACCCTTTGGCGACGCTGTCGAGGAGGTCGAGCACGCCCTCTTGGATGTCGTGTTCCTGGGGCGCCGGGCCAGTGCAGATGGTGAGCAGCTTCTCGGCTTGCTTACGCTCCTCGGTGGTCGTGAATGCCTCTTGCCAGTCCTGGCCCACCAGTTTTTTGAACTGCCGCTCGTAGAGCAGGCCCAGGTGTTCCCGGGCCAGTTGGCCATCCCAGCGTCGGGTTTGCTCGGTGAGCAGAAAGGTCTCCAGCCCGCCGCCGTGTTTGTTCTGGGTGCCGAAGCAGATGAGCCGCACGGCTTGCCCTTCGCGTTTGTCCAGGATCGATACCACGCACAGGGTTTCTTCCTTGCTGCCCTTGCGCACGTCGGCTGTCACGCCTTCACCCCCGCGTTGAAACCCATCGAGGGCCTCGCTGACCAGGCGCGCCAGGGCGTCCTCGACGATATCCAGGTGCGCCAAGGTGCGTGACCTGAACGCTGGGATGTTGAGCAATTGCTCGTGGTCCAGGTCCGCCTCGAACAGCAGGGTTTGGTAGGGGCGGGATGGGGTCTTCGGCCAGAAGGCAACCCGTTCGGGTAAGTGGCGCGCGACGGCATCGCCGCTGCGGATAACATTGGTACGTTGCACGAAGGCGGGGTTGCCGAAACCAGTGGCTTCCAACAAGCGACGGGCGAAGCTGGATCCGGAGGGGGCCTGCGGTGCTGGGGCGACCTCGGTCGCGAAATCATCAAAGCCTTCAAAACCCTCTGGCAAGGCCGATTCCACTGGTGCTATGGGGTCCCGCTTGGCTTCCGATTCGCCCCCGTTGAGGATGTAGTCGATGAAGTCGGCTTTGTTCAGCATGGATGACTCCTTCAGGACGCACCTTGGTCCCCAGCGGGGTCGAAGGTCGCTAATTGCAGGATAAAGAAACTGGGTATGCGGATGAGGTGGCGGTCCTCGCCGAACTTGGGGGCGGCAATGGCGCTGACACCTTGTTGCAACAGGCGACCGACTCCCTTGTTGTGGCTGGACCAGTCCACGAGCGGTTCCTGGCTCAGGCGCTCGACAGCGGTAAGCAGGTGGCTGGCCTTGAGTGGTCCGGCCACTTCATCGTCCCAGGGCAGGTCCCGGCAGGGACTGGGCGGTGGCCAGGTCCGCCCATCCAAGATCAGCCAGCCATCGAACATGGAATCCCCCGGCCGCTTCTCGGCCCAGAACCAGTAGGGGATGCCATCCCTCACGGCAGGCCGCAGATAACGTTGGAAGCGCTCCAGTTCACCGCCCGGGCGTCCCAGAAGGGCGCGAGCAATGAGAGGCGTGCCATGGTCGGCGTCGGCCGCGCGGAACCAGCCATTGAGGTTCTCCACCCACTGGGTCTGGATGCCGAGTTCCGCGAACCGGCGTGCAAGCTGCTCGTGGTAACTGGCGATTTGCTCGATGGCGCGGTCTTTCTGGAAGGAATTCAAACTGCTGACGCCGTGATATTTGTAGCTCTCCATCCAGTCGGCCTCGGCGCCGGTGCCCTGTTCCAGCCCCAGGGTGAAGTCGATGGCCAGGGTCTTGGTGGCGATGCGCTCGCGCAGTTGCAGTTCGGCCTCCAGGGCATCGGGCAGGATCATGTTGACCGTGACCGGGGCCTCGTCCGGGTGGTCGTGCCAGTAGTAGCGGGGAGCAGGGGTGCCCAGGCGGGTGGCCAGGGCCGTCAGGTCCGGAAACTGACGAGGCTGTTCGATGCGCGGGTTGAGGCGGCGATCGATACGCCCGGAACGTTGGATCATGCGCACCGGGTTCCAGTGCACGTCGTAATTGACCAGTAACGCCGCGTCCTGCAGATTGACGCCCTCGGCCAGCACGTCGCTGGACAGGAGCACGTCCACCCCCCGGGCCATGGCACTACCCCAGGCGGTTTCCCAACCGTCCAGGAGTTGGGCGCGCTCGGCCGCCGTGGCCTGGTCGGTGGCCGGCCGCCAGGGACCTATGCGGTAAAAGGGCGCGAAGGCATTGACCACGTCGTCCCGGTTGTCGGTATCGCCGGTGATGGCCACCGTGACCGCCCCGAGGGCGTCGATCTCCTCCCGTTTAAGGTGCGGGACCCCAAGACCAGGCAAAACCATTTGCCAGTCGCCGCGCGCAAAGGAACGGCTAGCGCTCAGCACCGAGCGGATATAGGCGATGGTGTCGCTGAATTGGGAGAAGACGATGACCTTTTGCCCCGCCCGGCGGGCCAACAGCAACCGGCTAATCAGTTGACGGATTTTGCCGTCGGTGACGAGCCGCAACCCCCAGGCGGTGGAGGTGGGCCAGTCGATGTGGTCGCCGCCGGCAATGAAACGGCGGGGCCATTCGGCGCGGGCGAATCGGCCGAAGACGATATCGGCCAGGTCGGGGGTGACCCGGAGGAGGGTCGCGAAGTCCGCCAACAGAGGGGTGCGGAGGTCCCAGAGGCGATCCAGTTGTTCGCGTCGGACGCCACCCGCCTCATCCTCCTCAAAGAGCATGAGTTGCAAAGGGGCGTCATCGGTTTCGGCCGCCGGACGGGCCTCGCTGTAAGCAGCGCTCAAGCTCTTGAGAAAGTCGCTGGCGGGGCTGCCGGGTGACTCGCCGGTCGCTAGGGAGCGGATCTTTTCCAGGGCCGCGGCCTCCTGGCCGGCGAGAAGGGCGGCAACTTCGGCCCCCAGGCGCTTGCGCCGGTCGTTATCCCCCAGTTCCAGGCAGAGCTGCTCCAATTGCCTGAGGCGGTGAGCATGGAGGACGGTCAGGCGCAGGAGGGTGATGAGGAAGGCGACGGGGGAGCTTTCCAGTCGCTTGAGAACGAGCACGCGTTGCAGGCCGACGACCGAGGAGGTTTCCTCGACCCCTTTGAGCCCCTCGCGGACGTCGTACCACATATAGACCTTGAGGCTCAGCGCCTGGCTGGCCGCCGCGCCGCCATCCCCACGGTCGAACAGGGGCAGAAAGCGGGCGAGCACATCGGCAATGCCGTCGTACTCGTCGGCATAGTAGAGCTTTTCCGGTGCCCCGGCGTCTGGCCGGAAGAGCAGTTCGACCCGGGAGGCTTGCTGATGCTCGATCTCCTTGCACAGGGCGCGTGAGCGCTGGACGACGATACGGTCGAGCAACTCCTCGGCGATACGCGCCGGTGCCTTGGGATCTATCGCTGGGGTCTTGGGGTCCTGGTCCGCTGAGGGCTGATCCTGGGCGGGCTGGTTCTGGGTGATCTGGGATGGGTTTTGCTCGCGGGCCGTGGCACGGATGGCAGCCTGAAGTTCCCGCAGCCGCTGATCCTGTTCGCGTAGATAATCGCCGATGCGTTGGACGTTGGCGCCAAAGTCCAGATCGTCCCGAAACTCGATGGTGTCGGAGAACCGGGCCTCTGGCTGGCCATGGATGACGAGGCCGGCAACATCGCCGCGACCCTTGGCGCGCCGGGCCCGCTCGCAGCGTTCCTGAATCTCCTTGAGCGCCTGGCGGCGATATCCGTCGTCGGTCTTGGCCTCGGAGAGATACAGGGGGCGGGAAAAGAGCAGGGAGGACTCCTGGCGCAGATCATCGAGGCTGTTGTTGACCGGGGTGGCGGTCAGGAGGACCACCCGGCGGCGGGTTTCGCGCCGGGGCTGCAAGCGCAGCAGATCGCGCAGCACCTTGGTGCGCCGGGCGGCCAGGGAACGGAAGTTGTGAGCCTCGTCCACGATGACCAGGTCCGAGAGCAGCAGATGTTCGAGGTCGCTCGGGCCGTCATGCACGGGGTCAAGCAGTTCGCTGGCGCGGGTGAGACGGGAGAGCTTGGTGTGGGAGATGACCCGTGTCCAGGCCAGGGGCAGGCCAAAGGCAGCCAGTTGAGGCAGGGCTTCCCGGCGCCAGGTGCTCACCACCGAATTGGGCGCGAGGATGGTGATGCGGAAGTGGTCCTCTCGTAGCCCCTCCGGGGTGGAAGCATGCTGGTCACGCCAACCATTGGCGTAGTGAACGACGAGGGTGGTGGCCACGTAGGTCTTGCCGAGACCGACGCCGTCACAAAGCATGGCACCGCCATAGTCTTCCAGCATGGCCACGAGGCGCTGGGCCGCCTGACGTTGGTAGGCGGCTTTCTGATAGCGCTCGGCGACGGGATGCAACCGCCGGCTTTCTCCCAGCATCTCGCCGATCATGCGCCATACGCCGAGTTGAGCCTTTTCGGTAGGGGTGCAGTCGTCGAGGGATTCGATGCGGCGGGAGGTGGGGCGTTTGAGGTGATCCGCCACATAGTCCCTGGCCTGCTGGTCCCAGAGTCGGTGGGGGGTGATCGCGGTGGCGGTCGAGGGGCTGTCCCAGTGTCCGTAGACGTCTCCGGGACGCACGTGACCCAGGGCCAGGTGGGCAAGGGCGTGCAGCAACAAGGGTTGCAAGGTTTCCGCTGGCAGATTGGGGTCAACACCGATGATCACCTCCTGAGCCCGGGGTGCCAGAATCAGGGCGCGATCATCGGCGGGTACCGCCATGAAGTCGGTATGCCGGACGGCAGCGAGCTGTTCCAATCGCCATGGGGGACGTTGGGGGATGCTGGCTTGCAGGTGCTCCTGGATTGCCATCAGGTCGATGGGGTTCACCCTGACCAGATCGTCGAAAGCCGACCACCAGTCACTGGGGAGGGGTCCCGGCTCGGGGGAATCCTCCTGGGTTGGGCTTAGCCCCGGTTTTGTGGGGGGCGGAAGGTCTGGGCGGAAAGGGTCGGACGACGGTCCATACCAGAGGGACGGTAGCTCCCTTGAGTCCGCTAGGATGCCCGTCGCGCCATCAAACCAGAAAGAACCAGCCCAGGTGCTCGCCAGGAGGCTGGCCGAGGTTCCGGGGTTATCAGGACTCCAGCTATGCAGGATGTCACCATCAGCCTCAAGGTAATATCTGGCTGACACAAATCCCTCGCCGCTTACCCCTAAGGCGACCAAGGCGTGCAGGGATTCAAGCGTAAAGTCGTCCCCCCTCACCGGTAGGGCCAGGATTGGCAAGGGACCAACCTGGAGGGGATCGGCTTGAAGCCAAACAATAGTGGTTGCTGGTCCGGTGGTGGAGAGGGGGATAGTGATGGTGACGGTAGCGGCGGAGAGAGCAATGACAACACCGTCCTGAGAATCCGGAAGGAGAGACCTGAAGTGCAGGGTGATTTCAGGCCAGGTCCTGATCCGGTAGGCGATTTCACCCAGGTCCAGGTCATCGCGGCCACGGCCAGTTTGGTCGAGGACCAGGCAGGATTTGGCCGTACCATGAAAGAGACTCGTCAGGGAAAGAACATACCCCTGGGCAGCCGTGGTGCTGGCGAAGGCGAGGTTTAACTTACCTGGGCGGGCATGCCCGTGTGGACGAGGTGGCAGGGAAATTTCCCTGGCCCTGGTGAGGTCGGCATTCTGCTCAACCACGGCAACTCTCAGCGAAGCCGGTTAAGCTCCGGGTGAGACTACGCTGGGACCCATCTGGTGGCGTGTAGAGGGGGCGTAGGTGGAGCCACCCATCGTGACCTGGGTCATCAGGGGCAGCAGTTGGGACCGCTGGGTAGTGATTGCGAGGACGGGACATGGGCAACTCTGAGCACAGAAAACAGGCAGGATCATGCCTGATGCATGCGTCAAAAGATGTCCAGCCCCCGGACAGCAAGTTCCAACCTGCCGCCGAGCGTCCAGCTGGGGAATGTGTTGTGATCGAACGATCGAAGTTTACCTTTAATATCCCTCGTGCTCCATTCAGGACCATTAAGCGGTGATTGCCGTTGATGATGGCTTATCGTCAGGCCAGGCCGCCAGAAAGGTACCAACCGCTGCCCCATAATCCGCCGTGTTGTGCAGTTGATGCCCCCCTTGGGGCAGGACCACTATCCGAGCCGAGCCTGCCGCGTCCCAGGCCAGCCGGTAGTCGAGCACCTCGTCATCCTCCGCGAGAATGAGCAAACCCGGCAGATCCGGGCGCAACGCCACCTGCTCCTCCGCCACATACGCCTCGCAATCAACCGCGGTCCAGGTGAAGGACCCGCCCGTGTCGAAGCGGGTATTGGAGCCGAGGTAACGGCGCAGTGACTGGGAAGGATGGATCGCGGGGTTCAGGGCGATCCAGGGTCGGCCGAGTTCCTGGCCCAACCGCCGCGCCCAGAAGCCTCCCAGACTGGTCCCCATCAACACCAACGGAGCGGAGGGGTCCATACCCAGCCGGGCGAAGGCTGACCGATAGCCGACGGGTAGGTAGTCGCCATCGGTGGCGATCCGGACCACGTCATGCCCCAGCCCGCGGATCAGGTCCGTCTTGGGACTGGGTCCCTGGGGACCGCTGGCGAATCCATGGACATGCCTATCCGGTTGGCTCGCCGAAGGCCGCTCCAGAGAGGGCTTCGCATTGTGCGCCGGACGACGGGAG
Organism: Gammaproteobacteria bacterium; assembly: GCA_019136395.1. The sequence goes on along the minus strand of JAGVUH010000606.1, from coordinate 2,763 downwards.
CAGGCTGTTGGTAAGGATGAAAGCTACATGTTGTGGCAACCTGAGTTAACCGGATAGGCATATCCATGGAAATACACGACGGTCGTCATCTGGCTGCTCCTGAGGGATGGCCGGGCATGGCCCTGCCCAGAGAGAGAAGTAAGGTTGCACGCGTTGCCAGAACAGAGCTTCAGCTTGGGCCGTTAGGGCTTGGCTACTGATATGCATTGTCAGATCACAGTTAGCGAGGCTTCGCCTCAGACCGACGAGGCATGAAAAGGCCCCGGTTGCTCGCCAGTAGCCTAAGCTACTGTATAGAGCCGCCTGAGCGGCGAGTGGGACCCTAAGTCCCTTGTCAACCGGGGCCTGCCATCATGACAGATAGGACAAACCATTGGCGAATTGCTGACTGAGCATGTGACCCTGGATGTCGAAGGCATCGACCGGCTGTATCTGAATGCCTATCAGCCCCGCTTGCAGACCGGGGGCGAGGTGGCCTACTTCTTCCGTCAGCACCGGGGCGCCAAGGTGGCCTCGACCCTGCTGATGGCCCCCATGAGCCAGGCCTTTGTCACGGCAATCGCGAACTTTGCGGCGACGGAGGAGATCGACATGGTGCATTTCCGCAAACACCAGAGCAAGGACGAGGAGACCCAGCGACGGCTAAAAGCCGCGCCCCTGTTGCGCGAGGGCGTGCTCTACATCGGCGTGGCCCAAGAGAAGTTTAGCACCTTCCGCGTCAGCAAGAAGCACAACCCCCTGACGGGCCACAGCTTCCCCTGGCTGAGCCCAGCGGACGTGATGTGCAATCAGTACTACTTCTATGTGGTGGATGAGGACTTCGGCCCCTGTTCATCAAATTCTCTTCCTACTTTCCCTACACCGCCCGCATCAATCTCAACGGGCATGAGTTCGCCAAGCGCCAGTTGGCCCAGGCGGGGATTGCCTTTGAGGCGCTGGACAACGGTCTGCTCCGGTGCGCGGACCCGGCCGCCCTGCAAGGGATACTGGACGGTTTGACGGCGGAGAAGATCGACGCGGTGGTGCGCAAGTGGTTCGCGCGCCTGCCCCAGCCCTTCACCGCCGCGGATCATGCCGCCGGCTTCCGCTATGAGTTGTCGATCCTTCAGGCCGAATTCGCCCGCACCCAGGTCCTCGACCGACCCGTGGCCGGGCGTCATCTGTTCGAGGAACTGATCCGGGAGAACCTCGATCTGGGTCGTCCCGAGAAGGTCAGCCTGATCTTCCACCGGCGCATCACCCAGCGTACCCCGGGCATCTTCCGCACCCGGGTCCTCACCCAAGGGGTCATCCCCACGCTGCATGTCAGCTATAAGCACTCGAAGATCAAGCAGTACTTCAAGCTCGACCACGCCCTGCGCACCGAGACCACCATCAACAACACCCGCGACTTTGGCATTGGACGCAAACTCGTCAACCTGCCCGCCCTGCGGGCCATCGGCTTCCAAGCCAATCGTCGCTTGCTGGAGATTGAAACCATCAGCCAGGACTGCGCCCTAGCCGAGGTGATGTTCGATGCGCTCACCCAACCGCGGATGATCGCGGGTCAAGCCGTGCCGCGTCTGACCTTCGGCGACCCCCGGGTCATGGCCTTGATGGCGGCCCTGTGCCTGTTCTTCATCCCCCCGTACTTTCGCCACGGCTGGTTGCGCGAGAAGATGACGGAACTCATGGGCATCCCCGCCGCGGACTATAGCCCTCACCAGGCGACCTATGATTTGCGCCGCCTGCGCCCGCATGGACTGATCGAACGCTTGCCCAACAGCCACCGGTATCAGATCAGCCCCCAAGGGCGCCGCGTAACCATGCTCTTCGTGAAGCTGAACAACCGCCTGCTGCGCCCCGGGCTGTCCCAACTGTTCGACGGGTGCCCCAAGGCACCTAACCGCCCACTGGCCAATGCCTTTAAACAGCTTGACCGTGCCTTGGAAGACTTCATCCAAGGGGCCAAAATCACTTCAGCCAAAAATTTGATTTGTGCGTGAAGATCTTTGTCCGTTAAAGCTCGTACTGGCAATTTCGCAATTGGCTCCATATACCAGTTTAATGCTGATTACCCGTTCCTGGTCCGCCGGGTCCCCACTTGGCATTTGCAGCGAGCCGTACAAGACATCGTCCGGTACCAGGCGTGTCCGCCTGGTGGCCATTCGCACACACGCCAAGCGCCCCTCAAGGATGCGGCTGCCGTCAACACGATCCGCTGGGCGCTCACTCAAGCGCTCACGGCAACCAGCCTGCCGCTGGAATTGGCCTCGGGCGGTCGGACCAAGTGGAATCGCACCCGGCTCGGTCTGCCCAAGACATATGCACTCGACGCGCTATACGTGAGCCAGGTGGACGCCGTTTCGGGCTGGTAAGGCCTGACACTCCACTTGCCATTAAATGCGCCGGACGTGGCCGTTACCAACGTACCCGGCTCACCGCCAGCGGTTTCCCGCGGGGCTATTGGATGCGCGCCAAGCAGGTTTTTGGTTTTCAGACCGGCGATCGTGTGCGCGCCAACGTGCCCAAGGGCAAAAAGCCGGGCGCTACGCAGGCCGTGTTGCCGTACGCACCACGGGCAATTTCAACATCCAGACTTCCCGCGGCGTGGTGCAAGGCATTTCGCACCGGCATTGCCGACTCGTGCAGCGCAATGATGGGTATGGGTACAGCGTGTCCTTCCGGTAAGCCTGCGTGAATTCCAGCGGCCGGTCCGGTACGGTGTGAGCCCCGCGTACTGGGTGAAGCCCAGGCCGCGCGCGGACGCCGACGGCGACGGCC
>JAGVUH010000034.1 GCA_019136395.1 Gammaproteobacteria bacterium | reverse complement strand
TGGATCCTCGGCGGCTATCTGCCCCGCTGGTTCGACAGCGACGCCCTGCTGCTGCAAAAGATTCAGGACCAGCCGGACTTCGCCGCCATTCAGCTCTGCTCCGACAAGGCCCGCAGCCTCCTGAAGCGGGTCCGGGCCGAATTCCTGAGGCTCAGTTAGGCTCCTTCCTATGGTTTGAGGTAGCCTCCTTCCTATGGCTCAGGTAGCCGCATTCCCATGGCGCGGGTAGCCGTAAACACAAGCGGCTATACAAGCGGCTGATTCTCTTGCCCCCTCCCCCCTGGTGGGGGAGGGTTGGGGAGAGGGGGTAAGGGAGCGAGGGGCTCTAAACCGTTACCGACCTCAAACCGCCATCACGCTCCGGCCAGGAAGGCGGCGCTGTGCCGGCTCTGCACCTCCAGGGACTCCGCCAGGGACACGCCACAGGCGGCGCGAATGGCCTCGGCCAGTGCCCGCCTGACGGCCTCCTCGTCCTCGCCCCCTAAGGCACCACCAAGGGCCACCGCCAGTTCCCCCGCCGGCAGGGGCTCAGCCACCGGCACCCGGGGCGCCAGGCCGGGGACACCCTCAAGGGCGAGGCGGGTGGCCATCGCCAGGGCCTCCTCCAGGGGCGCGGCGTATTCCACCAGCGGCCCCACCGCCGCACTGGCCCGCACCGGCTGTCCGGTCAGCAGCAGGCGGCCCAGGGCCGGCCAATGCTCGCGGCCGCGGGTGCGGAAGGGCCAATGACAGCCATCCATACCGGGGATGACCGGCAACCCCACCTCGGGCATGCCCAGCTCCGCGTCCGCCACCGCGACCAGGTGATGACAATGGAGCATCAGCTCCAGCATGCCCCCCAGGCAGCGCTTGCCGCCGATGAAGCCGACCGCGACGCGGAAGTCCTGGTTGAGGCGCCGGGCGGTGCCCGCCCAGGCGCGGCAAAGGGCCTCGCCCTGGGCCCGGTCGTCCAGGGCCGGAAGGAATTCGGCGATGTCCGCCCCCACCCACTGGGCGCTGAGGTGAAAGTCCCCGGAAAGGATGACCCGCTCGATGCCGGCGGCCAGCAGCCAGTCCATGGCCCGGTTCAGCTCCGCGTCCACCTCCCAGTGGTACTGTTCGCAACCCAGGGTGATGACGCCCAGACGGCCATTGTGCTCGGCGTTGACGTAGAGCTGCGCCCACTCCGGGCTGTCCAGCCGGTCGAAGACCTCCGGGTGCCAGGGCGATTGGGCCATGGCCGGCGCCAGGCGCTGCCAGGCCTCGACCCGGGCGATGACGCCTTCCCGGCCCTGGGCGCGGATCAGGGCCAGGATGCCGCGGCGGAACTGGGCGCACAGCTCGCCGATGCGGTTGAGACCGGCCAGGGACGCCCGCCGCTCGTGCAGCAGCAGGGACGCTGTCTGGAAGAGGGGGCCGAGGAGGCGCGTCTCCAGGGCCTCCTCCGCCGCCGCATCCAGGGGCCAGTCCACCAGGGGGCGGAAGTGATCCGGCGGATACCAGTTGGAGCCCTCGTCCTTGCGCCGCACCAGGGCCACGGTCGGCTGGAAGAGGGGGCCATAGACCCGGGCGAGGTGATCCAGGCAGGACCAGGTCAGGAAGGTCGCCCCCCGGCTGCCGATGGCGTCGTGGGCGCGGAAGGGGTTGGGCCCCAGCCGCCGGCGGATGAGCTTGTCCAGTTTCCAGTAGGGCAGGTTGCTGGCCTCGTGGGCGGCGGTCCCGGCCAGGGTCAGGCCGCAGAAGAGCACGTCCAGGACGAAGGACCAGCGGTCCGCCACCGGAATCGGCGGAACAGGCGGTAATGGGCGCGCTTGAGCGCCAGGTCCTCGGGGATGGCCTCCAGCAGAAAGCGCGGCTTCAGGTTGGCCAGGAGCGGCGGCAGCCGGTGGCCATCGTAGGTCAGGCGGATGATGTTGCTCAGCACCCGGTTGGCCCGCTCCGCCCCCAGCGCGGCCGTCAGCTCGCGGGCCTGGCTGGCCTGGGGAGCGCCGCCACCGGGAAAGTCGAGGGCCACCAGAGGCACGCCCCAGGGTTCCAGGCGCGCGCCGAACTGCATCAGCTTGCCAGCGCCGACAATGCCGTTGGCCCCGGAGATGACCATGCAGCCGCGCTCCCCCGGCGGGCCGAAGACCTCCGCCACCAGGTCCGCCGCGCTGACGGTTGGCCGGCCGTTGCGGAAGAAGTCCAGGACGGTCCCCAACCCCAGGGGGGCGAGGGTGGAGGGGCGCAGGGTTTCGGTCATGGCGGGTCTCCGCGGTCGGCCGTGCTGGTCATTGCTACCTCTCAGCCCGTCGGCTAATCCACCCGGAACAGGGCCGCGACGCCGACATCCCCGGCGGCGCAGCCCAATACCAGGGCATGGCCGCCGCCGCGCTCCACCGTCTCCTCCAGGGCCTCGATGATCATGCGGGTCAGGGTCGGCCCCTGGGGGTGGCCATAGATCAGGGAGCAACCGGTGCGATTCATCTCCCGCCAGTCGTAGCCGCAGACCCGGCTGAAGACGGCGTCGTTGACGGCGAAGGGGTTATGGCTCTTCACCACCGCCACCTGATCCAGGCCGAGGCCGGTCCGGGCCAGCAGCCGGCCGACGGCCAGGGCCGGGGCCTCGGGCATCAGGGCGGGGGCGACCCGCACCTGCTCGTGGGCGAGGATGCGGATGGCGATCTC
>JAGVUH010000551.1 GCA_019136395.1 Gammaproteobacteria bacterium | reverse complement strand
CCCATCACCGCGGCCACCCGCGCCCGGAGCATTTAGCGAGGCTTGATCACCATGAGCATGGTTTCCTGCGGCAATGGCCACTTCTACAACGACCAGGAGCACTCCAGTTGCCCCTTCTGCGGCGTGGGGCTGGAAATCACCCCGACCCGCCCCGTGGCGGGGAGCGGCGGTGGGATAGCTCCCCCGCGTCCCGCCAGTGAGGCCGGGCGCACCCGTGCCGCCGGCGCCACCCCACCGGCGGGCCTGGGGCGTGATCCGGGCGAGACCCGTCATGTCTGGGCCGCCCGCATGGGGGGCGTCGATCCCGTGGTGGGCTGGCTGGTCTGCGTCGAGGGACCGGACCGCGGCCGGGATTACCGCCTGCACAGCGAACGCAACTTCATCGGCCGCGCCCCCACCATGGACATCGCCATCACCGGCGACGACAGCATCAGTCGCGACAATCACGCCATCATCAGCTACAACCCGAAGAAGCACAGTTACCGCCTGGCCCCCGGGGACAGTCGCGGCCTGGTGTATCTGAATGACGAAGAGGTCTTGGGCGCCCTGGAGATCAAGCCCTACGACCGCATCGAGTTGGGGAAGACGGTCCTGCTCTTCATCCCCTTCTGTGGGGAACACTTCACCTGGGAGGTCCAGCCGCCCGCGTAGGCAGGGTCGAAAGCCAACATAACCTCAAGCGCTTGCCCTGGAGGGGCCAATATGAAACGTGATGCCTCCTTGTCCCCGGTCAGGTCGTTGGTGGGCCTACTCGCGATCCTGTTCACCACCCTGCTGGTGGCGGCCGAGCCCGCCAGCCTGCGGATCACCCAGGTCCTGACGCACGGCACCGATATCACCGCCTACGTCGCGGTGCGGGATGAGTCCGGTGGGGTGGTCAGTGGCGATTCCCTGCGGCAGGCCCAGGCCACCCTCGGCCCCCAGGTCGCCGAGATCGTGTCCGCCCAGCCCTTTGCCACCATCGGGGAAGGTGTGCTCTACCTCTTCCTGGTGGACATCTCCCGCTCGCTGGACAATACCCAGTTCGATCGCCTGCGCCAGGCGCTCAAGGACTGGGTGGCGGCGATGGGTGAGCAAGACCGGGCCGCCATTCTCGCGTTTGGGGAACAGGTCAACACCCTGGTCGCCCCCACCGCGGACAAGGCGGCGCTCAACACCGCGATCGCCGGGTTAGGCCCCAAGGATAACCGGACCGCCCTGCATCAGGCTTTGGCCCAGGGCCTGACCCTAGGTCAACAGACCGGGGGGGACCTGCCCTCGCGGCGGGCGATGGTGATCCTGAGCGATGGCCAGGATGACGCCCCGGGCAGCATGACTGCCGAAGAGGTCGAGCAGCGGTTCGGCGAGGCGGCGGTGCCGATTTACGCCATCGGTTTCAGCAAGGGGCGCGACCGGACCGCCAGAGAGGCGGGCCTGGCCACCTTGGGTCGTTTCGCCCGTCGTTCCGGGGGGCTGTTCGTCGATGCCAGCGCTGGTGATCCGGGTGCGGCCTATGCCGAGATGCGGGAGCGTATCCGCGCCGTGGATCGCTTGCAGCTCAAGTGCGCCGACTGCATCGCCGATGGCAACCGCTACCGGTTGCAGATCGCCCTGCCGCATGCGGGCCGCACCCTGACCGATGGCGTCGATCTGCGGCTTTACCCCGCTGTATTGGCAACGGCGGCCCCGGTTGTGCCCGCCACCACTCCGGGCGCGGCAGCACCCCCCGCCCAGTCGCCCGCGGGGGAAGGCAGTCCAGCGCCTGCCGCGGACGCCAACCCATCGGCGTCGGCGGATGCGGCCCCGTCGTCCGCCGGGGAGGCCAGCCCACCGCCTGCAGCGGATGCCACCCCATCGCCCGCGGTGGATGCTGCCCAGCCACCCGTGGCGAATGCCACCCCATCGTCCCCGGCCGAAGCCTCTCCACCGCATTCAGGAGACGCCACCCTACCGGCAGCAACGGCTGAGGGGGTCCCCGCGGGCACTTCAGCGCCCGCCTCCGGGCTCAGCGCCTTCTTCAATGCCTGGTGGCCCTGGCTGGTGGGGGGCGGTGCCATCCTGGTGATCGTCATCATCTACCTGGTCGCCCGGCGTAAGCCCCAGCCCACCGTTGCAGCGGTCCCCGCGCAACCCGTGGTGCCCGCCGTGGCGGCTGACCCTCTCCCTCAGGTTCAACCCACCGCGCCCCCGCCCGAGGCGACCCGGCGCTCACCGCCCGCGCACAGCGGTCCGACCCTGACCCTGGCCTTCATGAATGGCCCGCGCCGGGGCGAAACCGTGCCCCTGGTCATGGCCCCGGATGTCGTCGTGGGCCGGGCCGCGGCGTGCACCCTGACCCTGGCGGGTGATGACGAAGTCTCCGGGCGCCATGCCCGCTTCTATATCCACAGCCGGCGGCTCTTGCTGGAGGATCTGGGTTCGACCAATGGCACCTGGCTCAATGGCGTGCGCCTGGTCGCCCCCTCGCCCCTGTCCCCGGGGGATGTCTTGCAGTGTGGTCAAACCGAACTGCGTTTCATCGGGATCGGCCATCAGGCGACAAGCGCCGGGGATGTAGCCTGATGTTCGAGACCCAGGCCCCAGCGGCGCCGGTCGTGGCGCCTGGTCCCCGCTCGGGGAACGCCCCATCGGGCGGTGCCACTCAAGCGCCAAGCCCCCGGCCGGGCAACGCCCAATGGATCGGCGCCCGTCAGGAGCAACAGGACGCCTTCGGTTTCGCCGGTTTCGATGAACGCGGCCAGGCCCGGAATCAGGCCGTGCTGGCGGTCGTCGCCGATGGCATGGGGGGGCTGAGCGGCGGGCGGGCGGCCAGCCAGGGGGCTGTCTCCGCCTTTCTGGCCGCCTGGAACGTTCGCCCCGCCCAGCAGTCGGTTCCGGAGACTCTGCTAGTCGCCATCGAGGCCGCCAACCGCGCCGTCCATCAACTGGCCTGCACCACCGCCGGCGAGGGCGAGGTCGGCACGACCCTGGTCGCGGTGGTCATCACCGGTAACCAGCTTTACTGGATTGCGGCCGGGGATAGCCGGATCTATTGGTACCGCGCCGAAGATGGCTCCTTGACGCCCTGTAACGAGGAGCACAACCTGGCCCTGCAACTGTGGCGGCAGGCCCCCGACTCCGGCATGAGCGCTGATGAGATCGACCACTACCCCGGGCATGATCATCTGATCAGCTTCCTCGGCTTGGCGGCGATCCCGGAGATCGACCGTAATGTCCGGCCCCTGAGCCTGCAACCTGGCGATTGGCTGCTGCTGTGCAGCGATGGCGTCGATGGCACTCTCACCCTGGAGGACCTCGCGGCGAGCCTCGCGGGCGATCCCCAGCGGGCTGCCGAAGGCATCATCGCCCTGGTCCAGGCCCAAAACCGTCCTCATCAGGACAATGCCACGGTCGCCATCCTGGCCTTTGCCGAGCCTACCGCCGGGGTTGGCGCCCCGGCATCTGAGCCACCGACGCGCCGGCGCTCCGTGGAGCCGCCATCCCGGCCTGCCAAAAAGATGGCCAAGACCGCCATCCTCCTCAGCGGTGGACTGATCCTCGCGGGCTTGCTGGGGATTGGCGGTTGGTACTTCCTGCAAGATCCCTCACAGCATGGTCCCGCAGAAAAATCCTCCGCGCCCGTCGCGGCAAGGATCAGCCAACCCCTTGAGATCCCGCCGCGCGCGGAACCAGAGGGGTTGCCGGTGCAACAAGCAGCGGATGGGCAAGTGCCTGAGCCGATCGCAACGGCACCCGCTTCTGCCCATGTCCCAGCCAATGGTGATGGTGAAGTCGCGAAAACGGCGCTACCCGCAGAACCTCCCGCACCCCCTGAACACGTTATCGATAGTCCTGAGGCGCAGACACCAGCGCCTTCACCGCCGGCAGAAGGTAAGGTGGATAGCGGGCAGGCTCATCCTGACGATCAGAATAGGCAACCTCCCTCACCCCGGCCGCCGAATCACCCGGGCGCGCAGTTCCCGCTTGATGGAGCCAATCAGCACAGGACCGCCGAGGACAAGCCGGCCGCAACGCCTGTGCATCCCTTCCAACAGCCACCTGGACCGGGTCGGTTGCCTTCCTATCCATACCCACCCTACCCGCTGCCGCCCAGAACGCCTTGACCATGAGCATGCGCCGCAAATTCACTATTGGCCGGGACCGGGCCTGCGATATCCCCCTGGCCGACGATTCCGTGAGCAGCCACCATGCCGAATTGGAATTCCTGCAGGACGGCAAGCTGTTGCTGACCGATTGCCGCAGCACTAACGGCACCTACCTGCTGGGAACGGGCGGTGAGGCACGGCGCATCAGCCAGAGCCTGGTGTCCCCCTTGGACCAGATACGCCTGGGCGGCGTGACCATGGCGCTGCGTGACCTGATCGAGGCGTTGCGGCTGAAAGCCGCGATTCCGGTGCCCGGGGTGCTCGGGGTGCCGCCCGGCGAGCCCGAAGCGCCCCGCGTCAAGGGGCACCACCTGCTGCGCTGTCCCTGTGGCGGGATCAAAGCCGCCCATGCGCCTTGCCCGGAGTGCGGCCAATGAACCCCCTCTATGCCCTCTTATGGGACCGGCCCCGCGCCTGGGCCATCCTGCTGATCGCCGTGCTGGTGACCGTGCTCTTCATTGGGGTGCTGAGTCAACTGCTGACCCCGGGTGGGGCGGCGGCGCTGGTGATCCTGGACTATCAAGGCACGCCACCGCCGAATTATCCTTTCCTCTACCCCTTCACCATCCAGAACCTGACCCACCTGCTGCTGTTCCTGGGTCTGGGGGAAGTCTTCCGCCGCTGGCGCGCCGCCGCTCACGAACGCGCCTTGTTGGCCCAGGGCCTGCTGCCGGAGGAGTACAGCGTCGTCCTCCAGTCACACGATCTGCCGCCGATTCGCGCCCGGGTGGCGCCCCTGCACGATGGGGAGCGCGGGTTTCTCCCCGGCCTGATCGACCTCTGTATCCTCCAGTTCCTGGCTAGCCGCTCGGTGGACCAGACCGTCTCCGTCCTCAATTCCAGCCTGGAATTGCTGATGCACCGGGTCGATCTGCGCTACAACCTGTTGCGGTATCTAACCTGGGCCATCCCCACTGTTGGTTTTATCGGCACGGTCATTGGGATTTCACTGGCCCTGGCTATGATCGATCCCAGCGCTGGCGTCCAACCCTTGGGCGAGATCGCCCTGGCCCTGGGGGTGAGTTTCTACACCACTTTGGTCGCCCTGGTGGAAAGCGCCATCCTGGTGTTCTTCATGAACCTGGTGCAGGTCAGGGAGGAACTGGCGGTAAATGATGCCGGGCACTATACCCTGACGAATCTGATCAATCGGTTGTATGCGGGGGGGGTGAGTTGCCGTGATGAACTCCCGATACACTCACCCTTTTGCTTGAGGGCCAGTGCATGAGTACCCCGGATACCGCCCGCTGCCCCAACTGCTTTGGTGCCACCAGGTCTACCCCCTGTCCGCACTGCGGCTGGCGACCGGGGCAGGACAATCCGCCCCCCGCCCTCGCCTTGGGCCAGATGCTGGATGGCCGTTACCGCATTGGCCGCGTACTTGGGCACGGCGGATTCGGCATCACCTACCTCGCCTGGGATGACAACCTCCACCTGCGACTGGCGATCAAGGAATACCTGCCCCGAGACAGTGCGACGCGCGCCCCGGATGGCGTCAGCCTCGCCATCTATTCCGGCCAGTCCAGCGAACAGTTCGCCTATGGTCTTGATCGCTTCCTGGAAGAGGCCCGGGCCTTGGCCCATTTTGATCAGCACCCGGGGATCGTGACGGTCAAGAACTTCTTCCGTGCCAACGGCACCGGCTACTGCGTCATGGACTATGTGGAAGGGATCACCCTGCGGCAGTACCTGGAGCAACAGCCGGGCGGGCGGATCAGCGTCGCTGACGCCCTCAAGCTCCTCATGCCCGTCATGGATGCCCTCCGGGCGGTGCATAAAGAGGGCCTCCTGCACCGCGACCTGGCCCCGGACAACATCTACCTGACCGCGGATGGGCGCATCAAGCTCCTTGACTTCGGTGCCGCTCGTTATGCCGCCAGCGAACATAGCAAGAGTCTCTCCATCATCCTTAAACCCGGCTACGCCCCGGAAGAGCAATACCGCAGCAAAGGCAAACAAGGTCCTTGGACCGACGTCTATGGCCTGGCGGCCACTTTCTACCGGGCCATTACGGGCTCTGTCCCCCCGGAGGCTCTGGATCGCACGGAAGAAGATGAACTCCTCCCGCCATCCAAACTAGGCATCGCCATCCAGCCTCACCAGGAAGCGGTATTACTCAAGGCGCTGGCGATCAAAGCGCCCTTGCGCTACCAGAGCATCCATGAATTCCAGCAGGCGTGGCGAACGGCGGCCCTGCCCGTATCCGCTCCCTCAGCCGCTGCTGGCATGGCGGAGTCAACACCGCCACCAGTGACCCCAGGTCCAGCCCCAGCCCTAGGGCCGGCGAACACGGAAAAATCGGCTCTCAGCTTGGTTTTTGCTGGCGTCTTGGTCCTTCTGGCCGTGGTCGGCGCCATTGTGTGGTCAGAAAACCATGAGCCCGCGTCGGGCAGTGCGGGAGAGCCAGGCGCCTCGTCACCAACGCGGGGATCGATGGAGGGTGCTTCAAGCGCCTCACCCAACGACCGCTACCGGTTCTTGGGCAAGGATCAGGAAATTGTCGAAGACATCCGCACCAAGCTGCAATGGCAGCGGTGCAGCCTCGGGCAGACCTGGAATGGCGCCACCTGTGCGGGAGAGGCAACAAAATATCAGTGGGATGAGGCCCGGCGCGCTGCGTCGGCGGGTTGGCGGCTGCCGACGAAGGACGAGTTGGCCAGCCTGATCTATTGCAGTTCTGGCGAGCCTGCCTACTGGAAGCCAACATCTGCAGCATGCAAAGGCGCTTACAGCCGGCCCACCATTTGGAGCGCGGCCTTTCCGCATACGCCTGCGAATTGGTTTTGGTCGTCCTCGCCCCTTGCCGCTATGCCAGCTACGCGTGGTACGTCGGCTTCAGCTATGGCAACGTCGACGGCTACTCTAAGAATAATGCCTACTACGTGCGGCTCGTGCGCGGCGGACAGTGACTTTTGCCGCGCAGCGGTCTTTTGGCCTACTTGACGCCCGCCGCCCCAACCCCGGGGCGGTAGGCGTCAGAGTCGAGGGCTTGGGCCGCCCCT
>JAGVUH010000483.1 GCA_019136395.1 Gammaproteobacteria bacterium | reverse complement strand
CCGGCTGGGGAGCGCCGCCCCCCTCAAGGAGAACCTCGCCGCCGCCATCCTTCTGCGCGCCGGTTGGCCGGAACTGGCCGCGGCGGGGGCCGCCCTGGTCGATCCCCTTTGCGGATCCGGCACCCTGTGCCTTGAAGGGGCGCTGATCGCGGCCGACATCGCCCCCGGTCTGGGCCACCACCACTGGGGCCTGACGGGCTGGCGCGGCCATGAGCCCGGCCCCTGGGAGGGGCTGCTGGCGGAGGCCCGGGAGCGGCGCCGTGCCGGCCTGGCCCGGCTGGCGGCCGAGGGGGGCGCGATTCGCGGCTATGACCGGGACCCGGCGGCGATCCGCGCCGCCAACGACAACCTGGCCCAGGCCGGCCTGGCCGGTCGGGTCCATTTTGAGTGCCGGGAGCTGCGTGAGGCCGCGCCGGGTCGCGCGGACGACCGGGGGCTGGTGGTGACCAATCCCCCCTATGGCGAACGGCTGGGCGAGGCGGCGGAACTGCCGGGCCTCTACGCCCTGCTGGGCCAGGTCCTGCAGGAACGCTTCCGCGGCTGGCGGGCCGCCCTGGGGCTGCGGGCCCAGGGCTACCACAGCCTGTACAACGGCCCCCTCCCCTGCCGGCTGTTGCACTTCAGGGTGCGGGAAGAGGACTTCGTCGCCGACCAGCCCCGCCCCCTACCCCCCGCCCAGCGCGGCCCCGGGGCGGAGATGCTGGCCAACCGCCTGCGCAAGAATCTCAAAAGCCTGGACAAATGGCGCCGGCGCGAGGGGGTGGACTGTTACCGGCTCTACGACGCCGACCTGCCCGAGTACAACCTCGCCCTGGATCTCTACACCACCCTGGACGGGGAGCGCATCGCCAACGTCCAGGAGTACGAGGCCCCCGCCAGCATCGACCCCCGGGACGCCCGCCGCCGGCTGCGGGAGGCCCTGGGTGTCATCCCCGAGGTGCTGGAAATCCCGCCCGCGCAACTCTTCCTGCGCGTACGCCGCCGCCAGCGCGGCAAGGAGCAGTACGAACGCCTGGACCATCAGCGCCGCTTCTTCCAGGTCCAGGAGCGGGGCCTCAAGTTTCTGGTGAATTTCGAGGACTATCTCGACACCGGCCTGTTTCTGGACCACCGCCTGGTCCGCCGCCTGATCGGCGAACTGGCGGCGGGCCGGCACTTCCTCAATCTCTTTGGCTACACCGGCACCGCCAGCGTTCACGCCGCCGCCGGGGGGGCCCTGAGCACCACCACGGTGGACCTGTCGCGCACCTATCTGGACTGGGCGGGCCGCAACCTGGCCCTCAATGGCTTCGCTGGCCGGCGACACGAACTCATCCAGGCGGACTGCCTGACCTGGCCCCGGGAGGTCGCCGGGGGGCGGCGCTGGGGGCTGATCCTCCTCGACCCGCCCAGTTTTTCCACCTCCAAGCGCATGACCGGGACCCTGGACATCCAGCGCGACCAGGCGCTCTTGCTGCGCGATGCCCTGCGGCTGCTGGAGCCCGGCGGCATCCTGATCTTTTCCAATAACCTGCGCCGGTTCCGGCTGGACCGGGAGGCCCTGGCCGCCGCCTTGGGCACGGCACCTGTCCCTCGCGTCAGCATCTGGCCGGTGGCCCCCGGAAAGGGTCCCGGCGGGCCAGCGGGGTCAGATCAGCGTCAGGAACCGGATGGGCTGAATGGGCCAAAGAAGCAGGATGAGCGCGATATGCTGGCCGGGCTGGAGATCCGCGACCTCACCGCCGCCACCCTGCCCAAGGACTTCGCCCGCAACCCCCGCATCCATAATGTCTGGCGTTTTCAGTACCAACCCTGAGCGGGGTCGGGTTTAGGGCTCCAGGTTCCGCTCCAGCCAGTCCCTAAGTTCCTCGAAGGCATGGACGCAATCGACGGGTCCGTGACGCAGCAACCGCTCCAGACCGTGGACACCATAGGCCACCCCCAGGGCGGCCACCCCGGCGTTGCGGGCCATCTCCATGTCGTACTCCGTGTCCCCGATCATCAGGGTCTCGGACCGGTGGGCCCCCAGTTCATCCATGACCTGCAACAGCATCTCCGGGTGGGGCTTGGAATAGGTCTCGTCGGCGCAGCGGGTGGCGTGGAAGTGACCGCGCAGCCCGGTACTGGCCAGGGCGGACTCCAGACCGCGACGGCTCTTGCCGGTGGCCACCGCCAGCAGCAGGCCCCGCTGGTTGAGATCCTCGATCAGTTCCCGGGCACCGGGAAAGAGGCTGGAGGAACCCTCGCTGCCACCGAGAAAGTGGAAGCGGTAGCGATCGACCAGTTCACGCCGCTGCAGGACGCTGCCATCCGGCCAGAGCATGGTCATGGCCTCCTCCAGGCCGAGCCCGATCACCTCCCGGGCGACCTCGCGCGGGGGGGGCATCTCCCCCAGATCGGCGAAGGCGGACTGGATGCAGGCCACGATGCGGGCCTCGGAGTCCATGAGGGTTCCGTCCCAATCGAAGACAAGCAGTTTGAAGGACATGGCACCTGGAGAATGGCTAGCGGACGATGGTCGGGGATGACCTGTACTGAAGCAAGTATCAAGCAAGAAGCGTGCTAATCAGCAGCGGCGGGGGAGCGAGACGCGGGGGCCCGAGCAAGATATCGGGGACGGTGCACGCCAGACCGGGACCGGTATGACATCAATATCTTATTGATAATAATAAGTTTAATTGTCAAGCGCCCGCCAGAGACCGGGCCATGCCTGACTCAATCCCTGACAAGGGCTATACCTTACTCCTTCTTAGCCATTTCCTCCAGCCTGGCCAGCAAGGCCTGGAGGTCCGCAGGCAGCGGGGCCTGGAGCCGCAGGGGCCCAGGGAGGTGCGCGGGCTGGAGGCTCAGGTCGGCGGCATGGAGGAAGAGTCGCCGCAGCCCCAGCGGGCGCAGGGCCTGGTTGATGAGCTCGTCGCCATATTTCTCATCCCCGGCGATGGGCGCGCCCAGATGGGCGGCATGGACGCGGATCTGGTGGGTGCGGCCGGTGACCAGGCGGGCCTCGACCAGTTCCAGAACCCCGCCTGGCCCCGGATAGGCCCGCAAGCGGCGGAAGCGGGTGCGCGATGGCTTTCCCTCGGCCCGGTCGACGCGGACCACCCGCTCCCCGCTCTTGAGGGTGTTTTTGCGCAGGGGGGCATGCACCGTCAGCTCGGCCCGCGGCAGTGGGCGGGTGAGGAGGGCCAGATAGCGCTTGTCGACGGCCTGATCGCGGATCAGCCGGTGCAGATCGCGCAAGGTACTGGTTCGTTTGGCCAGGAGCAGGCAGCCGGAGGTGTCGCGGTCAAGCCGGTGGACCAGTTCCAGCTCCATGCCGGGGCGAAGCTGACGCATGGCCTCGATCAGCCCGAAGCTGAGACCGCTGCCGCCGTGGACCGCCAGCCCGGCGGGCTTGTCGATGGCCAGCAGGCGCTCGTCCTCGAAAAGGATGGCCGCCTCCAGACCCCGCAGCAGCGCGGGCGGGGCCAGACCCGGCTCCCGCGGCTCCGCCTGCCGCACGGGGGGGATGCGCACCAGATCCCCATCCCGCAGCCGGTAATCCGACTGGACCCGCCCCTTGTTGACCCGCACCTCGCCGCTGCGCAGGATGCGGTAGATGTGACTGCGTGGGACGCCCTTGAGACGCGCCAGAAGGAAATTGTCGATCCGCTGACCCACCGCCGCGGTCGGCACGGGCACGAATTGGACCCCCGGGCTCGCCACCTCACCGGGCATGGTCAGTCAGGGGACAACCCAAAGCGGGGAAATGTTGCTGCATGGCCTTGATTCGATTGCCGCGATTGGGGTTCGCTGTTACCATTGGCGACTTGCTCCTCCCCGGTGCCGAGGGCCCGGCCGGATGATGCAAGTGATGATTTTTCGGGCGATTATCCACGAGCCGCCCTCCGTTCCAGTCCCACGGCGCCCCGACATCCTCCTCGTCGGCCTGGCCCCTTGCGCTTGACAGCGGCGTCCCTATCCTCAAGCGGCCGCGGATTGTACACCGAGACGGCCCGGCGCATCGCGGCGGTCCCGCTTCCCACCGGATCAACCGCCAGCCGATGACCTGATTGCCCCGGTCCAGCGCCCCGCCCTTCCTGGCAGCGCGGGACCCTTGCGCGTGGTGCCCGAAGGACACCGCGAAACGAGGTTACACGCGCGCCTGTCCGCGCCCCCGCCCCGCCCACCCCTTCTCGGGGTCGGGACCCGGGAGGCGAAGCCGGTACCGTGCCTGCCCATGCGCCCCCCGGGGTGACAACCGGCCGGCACGGCCCGGGTTGGACGGCGCGCCCGGTTACGAGACAACGAATGAAAAGAATGCTGATCAACGCAACTCAGCCGGAAGAGTTGCGGGTGGCCATCGTCGATGGCCAGAAACTCTTCAACCTGGATATCGAATCCCCGGGACGCGAACAGAAAAAGGCCAATATCTACAAAGGCTCCATCACCCGCGTCGAGCCCAGCCTGGAGGCGGCCTTCGTCGACTATGGCGCCGAGCGCCATGGCTTCCTCCCCCTCAAGGAGATCGCCCGGGGCTACTTCAGCGACGAGGCCAACAAGCCCGGGTCCAAGGTCAACATCAAGGACGCCCTGAGCGAGGGTCGCGAGGTCATCGTCCAGATCGATAAGGAGGAACGCGGCAACAAGGGTGCCGCCCTCACCACCTTCGTCTCCCTGGCCGGGCGCTACCTGGTGCTCATGCCCAACAACCCCCGCGCGGGGGGCGTCTCGCGGCGCATCGAGGGTAATGACCGCTCCGAACTGCGCGACGCCATGAGCCAGCTCGAGATCCCCGAGAACATGGGGCTCATCGTGCGCACCGCCGGGGTGGGCAAGAGCGTCGAGGAGTTGCAGTGGGACCTCAACTACCTCACCCAACTCTGGACCGCCATTGAGCAATCCGCCACCGAGCGCAAGGCGCCCTTCCTGATCTACCAGGAAAGCGACGTCATCATCCGCTCCATCCGCGACCACCTGCGCACCGACATCGGCGAGATCGTGGTCGACGACCGCAAGATGTACGAGAAGGCCGAGGCCTTCATCCGCCAGGTCATGCCCCACAACCTGCGCAAGCTGCGGCTCTACGACGACGAGGTGCCGCTCTTCACCCGCTACCAGATCGAGAGCCAGATCGAGTCGGCCTTCCAGCGCGAGGTGCGGCTGCCCTCCGGCGGCTCCATCGTTATCGACCACACCGAGGCCCTGACCTCCATCGACATCAACTCAGCGCGGGCCACCAAGGGTGCCGATATCGAGGAAACGGCCCTCAACACCAATCTGGAGGCCGCCGACGAGATCGCCCGTCAGTTGCGGCTGCGCGACCTGGGCGGGCTCTTCGTCATCGACTTTATCGACATGACCCCGGCGCGCAACCAGCGCGAGGTGGAGAACCGGTTGCGGGATGCCATGAAGCAGGACCGGGCCCGGGTCCAGCTCGGGCGCATCTCCCGCTTCGGCCTGATGGAGATGTCGCGCCAGCGCCTGCGCCCCTCCCTGGGCGAGTCCAGCCAGCTCGTCTGCCCGCGCTGCAAGGGCCAGGGGACCATCCGCGGCGTCGAGTCCCTGGCGCTGTCCATCCTGCGCATCCTGGAAGAGGAGGCGATGAAGGAGAACACCGAGCGCATCCTGGCGGAGCTGCCGGTGGACGTGGCCACCTTCCTCCTCAACGAGAAGCGCAATGCCATTCTCGGCATCGAGCAGCGCCAGCGGGTCAGCGTCCTGCTGGTCCCCAATCCACACCTCGACACCCCGGACTTCCGCATCGAACGTATTCGGACCCAGGACACCGAGCGGCTGGCGGTCGAACAGCCCAGCTATCAACTGGTGACCCGGGCGGAGGAGCGGCCCCTGGACCTGGCGCGAGCCGCCGAACCGGTGCGCACCGAGGAGCCGGCGATCAAGCAGACCGCCCCCCGGGAGCCGGCGCCGCCACCCCGGCGCCCTGAACCCCAGCCCCCCGCCCCATCCCAGCCAGCCCAGGAACGCCAACCGGAGAGCCTGCTCAAGCGCCTCTGGACCACCCTCTTCGCCCCCCGGCATGCGGAAGAACCGGCGCCTCCGGCCCAATCGCCCCAGGCGGAACCCGCGCGCCGCTCCCGACCCGTCCGCCCCGCCCCGGAGCAGCGCCAGGCTGAGCCCCGCCCGCAGGAAGCGCGGAGTACGGCGACCAGGCCCACCGGGGGCGAGCCGCGTGAGGCCAGCCGCCCGGGCACCGGGCGCCAGCCCAGCCGCCGCGAGGAACCCCGGCGGGAGGAATCACCCCGCCGCGACGAGGCCCGACGGGAGGAAGCGCGGCGTGAGGAGCCGCGTCGGGAGGAAATCCGGCGGGAGGAGCCCCGTCGGGAAGAGTCCCGGCGCGAGGATGCCCGGCGTCCCGAGGGGCGGCGAGATACCTCCCGCCGGGAGGATGGCGGACGCGAGCCCGGTCGGCGCGAGGACGGCCGTCAGGAAGAACCGGCACGGGAGGGAGGGCGACGGGAGGAATCGCGTCGGGAAGAGGCCGGACGCGAGGGCGGCCGGCGCGAGGAGAGTCGCCGGGAGGAGACCCGGCGCGAGGAACCACGACGCGGCGAGGCGCGACGCGACGAGCCCCGGCGTGAAGAGCCCCGGCGGGAGGAGCCTCAGCCCCCGGCGACCGCGCGCGATGAGACCCTGGAGGAACCGGTTCGGCGCGAAGAAGTCCCCCGGGCCGATCGCGGCCGGGAGGAACCCCGGCGCGGGGGAGACTTCGGACCCCGTCCGCTCCTCAGCCCCCCCGCCCCCCGGTCGCCCGCGTCAGTCACCCCCTCCGCCGAGACAAGTCCCGCCCTCGCGCCACCCCCCAGCCAGCCGGGAGCCCAGGACGAACTGGCCGAGGGAGAGCCCCCCGGGGATTCACGCCGTTCCAGTCGACGCGGTGGCCGTGGCCGCGGGCGGCGCGACGGCGAGGGGCATCGTCCCGAGGCGGTCACGGCGTCGCCGTTTATCGAGGATGAAAACCTCGACTTCTTCGACTGGGACCTGATCCCGGCGGAAGCAGCCCCAGCCTCGCCTGGCAAAAGCGCTCGACCCGCCCCGAAATACCAGGACCAGGCGGAACCCACCCCCGCCTCCCGGGAGGCCGGCCCTTCCACCACGGCACCCATCGCGCCGGCCCGCCCCGAAACCCCAGCCGCCATTACCCCCCTGCCCCAGGAGGAACGGGCGGTAGTCCCGTCCGAGACCTCGCCCGCCCCTACCGGCGCCGCGGTTGCCGAGGCCACCAGCCCATCGCCCGTCGCCGCCCTGGACGCGATGGACCTGGAGATCCTGATCGCCGGGGGCGAGGCGGAACAGGAGCCCACGGGCCGGCCCCGCTCTCGTCGTCGGCGCGGCGGTCGCGGTCGCCGTGGTCGGGGCGGCAGCGCGGAGTCGCAAACCAGAGAGGAGACTGAAGCCCTCCCGGCCGAGGTTGACGCCATGGGGTCGGCGGTCGCTGATCGGCTGGTGGTCCTTGACCAACCGGAAGTCCCGGAAAGGCCGACGGCTTCCGAGCGGCAAGTCCCTGAGGACGCCCCCACCCTGGCTGGGGCCCCGGAGGGCGCCAAGCCAGTGGGGCGGGTCACCGGACAACCCCGTCCGCTCCAGACAGCCGAAGACCAGACCGCGAAGGCCAGCGAGCAGATACTTGATGTACCGCCGACTCCAGATACCGTAGAGCTGACAACCAAGATCACGGCGACTCCAAGGGCCGGAGACCTGACTTCCGAGGCCCCG
>JAGVUH010000570.1 GCA_019136395.1 Gammaproteobacteria bacterium | reverse complement strand
GAAGGGTTTGCAGACATAGTCGTCGGCGCCCAACTCCAGACCCAGCAGGCGGTCGATCTCTTCGACCCGGGCGGTGACCATGATGATGGGCACCGTGCTGAAGGCGCGCAGGTCACGGCAAACATCCAGGCCATCGCGACCCGGGAGCATCAGGTCGAGGATGACCAGGGCGGGCTGGTGAGCGCGCACCCAGTCGGCGACCCCCGTGCCTTCGCCCAGGATGTGGCTCTGGTAGCCTGCGGCGGTGAGGTAGTCGGCGACGAGGCGGGCGAGGCGCTCTTCATCCTCGACGATCAGGATAGTGACGGGGCCAGAGGTGGGTGTAGTGCCCGGGGCGGTGTGATTAACCGGGGTGGCCATGCCGATCGCCGGGTCGGTGCTTGGGATATTGGCGCTAACGGGGTCAGGGTTGGCTGAGGGAAAGGTTTCAGCCCTCGGGGCGAGGTTATCCGCCTGTGTGGGGTGAAGGGCCGGGTCGGGTCCGATGGCGGTCATGGCGCGTTTCCTTCGAGGGGCAGGCGGAGGCGGATCCAGAGGCCGCCCAGGGGGGAGGGGTGAGCGGCGATGTCCCCGCCGTGGGCGGCAGCGATGTTGCGGGCGATGGCCAGGCCGAGCCCGGCGCCCCCGCTGTGCCGGGCGCGGGAGGCATCGACGCGGTAGAGGCGCTCGAAGAGATGCGGCAGGGCCTCCGCCGGTACCCCGGGGGCGCTGTCCTGGAAGTCGATGACCAGCCAGCCATGACCAGGATCACCTGCCAGGGTTAGGCTGGTGGCGGGAATAACCTGCCCACTCGCTATACCTTCATGCCCCCGCCCCCCTGGTGGGGGAGGGTTGGGGAGAGGGGGATCCGCGGCGCCGATCGACTCCGCCCGTCCCGTCGCCAGACTCAGGCCAATCCGCAGTTCCCCGCCGGCATCCGTGTACTGCAGGCTGTTGCGTAGCAGGTTGCGAAACAGTTGGGACAGCCGCTGGCCATCGCCATGGAGGCGAAGCCGCTGGCCAGCTAGTGGCAGGTCATCCAGACACAGGCCGATGCCCGCGGCCGCGAACCGCGGCCGGAAGGTCTCCAGGTCCGCCTCCAGGACCTCCAGGGGGTCCAGATCCGTCTTGCGGTAGCTGAGGGCGCCGAGGTCCGTCATGGACAACTCATGCAGGTCCTCCACCAGACGCCCGAGGCGCAGGGTGTCGGCGTGGAGGGCGGCGAGGGTGCGGGCGTCGAGGGGGCGGACGCCGTCCTGGGCGGCCTCGATCTCGGCCTGGAGTAGGGCCAGGGGGGTGCGCAGTTCGTGGGCGATGTCGGCGACCCAGCGGCGCCGGGCCTGTTCGTTGGCCTCCAGGGTCTGGGCCAGGGCGTTGAGGTCGCGGCCCAGGCGGCCTAGTTCGTCGTCCCCCTGGCTGGGGGTGCGGGCGGCATAGTCGCCGGAGGCCAGGCGGCGGGCGGTGTCCTGGAAGGCGCGCACCGGGCGGGTGAGGCGGTGGGCGAGGGGAAAGGCGAAGAGGGCGGAGAGCAGGACCATGGCCAGGGCGATGAGCAACAGGGCCTGGGTCTGGTTTTCCTTGAATTGCAGCTCGCTGGATTCCGGCAGGTAGGGGCCGGGGATCAGGGCCAGTTCGCCGATGCGCTCCCCGTCCAGGCGCAGGGGAAAACGCGGGGCGCCGGGCAGGAGGTCGGTTTGGGCCTGGATGGGCTTGCCCTCGGCGTCGAGGAGCATGAGCCGGTAGGAGAAAAAGAGCGGTCGGCCGCCGGGGCGCCGGGCCTCTTCGACCAGGGCGGTGGGGGGCCAGATGCCGGGCTCTTCGTCGCGGTGACGCATCAGGCGCTCGCGGAAAGGCCCCAGTCCCTCGCCCAGGAGGTCGCGGTTGCCCCCGGACCCGGGCCCGGGGCCCGGGCCGCGGCCCATGATCCGGCCCCAACCCCAGCCCATGCCGCCGCCCATGCCACCCATGCCCCCCGTGCCCGCACCCGCGCCCATATCGCCACCACCCAGGCCGCCCTTGCCCTCCATGCCGGCGCTCATGCCGCCCATGCCGGGCCCGTGGTTGGCATCCCGGTGGCCGGCCGTGCCGCCAGGTGCGCCATCCCCCATACCGGCGATCGACCCCTGGCCGGGGGGGTAATGGGGTGGGCGGGCATAATCGGTGAGGATGCCGATCCAGATGCCCTTGTCCCCGGCTATCCGCTGCCAGCCCCCATCGGCTTGATAACGTTCCACCAGGCGCTCGGCGATCAGCTCCAGGCGTTCCTGCCGGCGCGTCTCGGCGAATTCCACCAGCCCGTTGTTGAAGGACCAGCTCATGAAGGCGTGCATCCCCGCCACCGCCAGGGAGCCGGCGATGAGCAGGGTCAGGAAGACCTTGGTGCGAATGGAGACACTGACCATGGGACCATTATGGCGGGGGAGGGTGCAGGAAGTATGGAAAGGAGGGGAGGCCTTCCAGGCGCTGGATGTCTGCCGGGGTGTTGAGGTTGAGGAATGCCTCCGGGCAGTCGCTGAAGTCGGCGATGGCGGGATGGTGCCGGGCCTGCCAGGCCTCCAGGCGACGTTCGCCGGCGGCGAGGGCGTCGAGCAGGTCGGGGAGGAGGCGGCGGGATAGCAGGGCATGGACCGGTTGGCCGCGCTCTCCGTCCCAGGCAACGGCGAGATCACGATTGGCGCGGGCAAGGGCGGCGGCCAGGCGCGCGGCCAGATCGGCGGGGGGGAGGGGGGCGTCGCAGGGGAGGGTGAGGAGCCAGGGGGTCTCCGCCACGCTCAGGGCGGCGGCGATGCCGGCCAGGGGGCCTTGAAAGCCGGACAGCGCCTCGCCAACCGCCTCGTCCCCGATCACCGGATAGCCGAAGGAGGCATAGGCCGCCTGGTTGCGGTTGGCACTGATGAGGATGCGCCCGACCTGCGGCTGGACCGCAGCGATGACCCAGGCGATGAGGGGCCGGCCGGCCAGGGGGATGAGCCCCTTGTCCTGGCCCCCCATGCGCCGGGCCTGGCCGCCGGCAAGGATCAGGCCGGTGATGGTGGCTGGCGTCGGGGTTGGGTGCGCCAAATGCGGCGAGTCCGGAGGGTGTGGTGAGAGCAGAGGTTGCGGTGTGTCCGAAGGGTGCGGTGGGAGCGGAGGCTGCGGAGAGTCCGGAGGGGGGAGCGAATCGCGGGGAGCGGGTGCGCCCTTGGCGACTTCACCCGCGCCGAGACTGGGCGCCAGAGGGGGCGTGGCCATGGCTGGTGGGAACCCTGGAGTGAGCCCGGGATTGAGGGCCGCGACTCAGTCTCTGGGTTCAGATGAGGGGCCGCCAGGCGCCAACGCACTGGCCGCCTCCTGGACCTCATACATGGCACTGGAATCGAGCTCCCCATGCCCCCGGCCCACCAGGGCGTTGAGGTACTGGGCGGCCAGGGCGGTGCCGGGGAGGGCGAGGCCCAGTTCCTGGGCGGCCTCCAGGACCAGGCGCAGGTCCTTCTGGTGCAGGCGGGCCTTGAAGCCGGGGGCGAAGTTGCGGTCGATCATGCGCTGGCCGTGCATCTCCAGGACCTTGCTCTGGGCGGAGCCGCCGAGGAGGGCGGCGCGGACCTTGGCGGGGTCGACGCCGGCGGCGCGGGCGAGGAGCAGGGCCTCGCCCACCCCGGCCAGGGTCTGGGAGATGACCACCTGGTTGCAGGCCTTGCAGACCTGGCCGGCGCCGTGGCCACCGACGTGGACGATGTTCTTGCCCAGGACCTGGAAGAGGGGCAGGGCGCGGGCGAAGGCCGTCGCCGTGCCGCCGACCATGATCGATAGGCTGCCCTGGATGGCGCCGGTCTCGCCGCCGGAGACGGGGGCATCGAGCAGTTCCACCCCGTGGTCGGCCAGGCGCCGGGCCATGACCCGGGTGGCGGCGGCGGAGATGGTGCTCATGTCCACCACCACCAGGCCGGGACGGGCCCCCGCCAGGATGCCCTCGTGGCCGAGGATGACATGCTCCACGTCCGCCGTGTCGGCGACCATGGTGAAGAGGATATCCACCTGGCTGGCCACTTCGGCCGGGGTGGGGCAGGCGAAGGCGCCGGCCGTCACCAGCGGGGCCATGGCCTCCGCGCGGCGGGCGTGGACGAAGAGGGGCCAGCCGGCCCGCCGCAGGTTGAGGGCCATGGGTCGCCCCATGATGCCCAGGCCGACAAAGCCGACGGGGTGGGCCGGGGTCGGGGTTGCCATGGGGTGGGTCTCGTCCTTGAGCGGCGATTTGTAGATCCAACAGGGATAGGTTTCCTGGCTCATCGGCGGGCTATACTCCCAAGGGTCAAAGGAGATAAGAATACTGTAATTGCAAAATGGCCATTGCGAGGAGGCACTGATGAAAAAGAACGAAAGACCCGCCGCGGTTTTGGTGACCCTACTGGTCTGGGGGCTGTCGGGCGCCCTCTTTGGTGGGCTGTTCGCCGCCCTTTACGGACTCCT
The DNA here is from genome assembly GCA_019136395.1 of Gammaproteobacteria bacterium. Next base: position 2,747 of record JAGVUH010000570.1, on the reverse strand, counting down.
GACGCTGAGCGCCCTGTCGCCCTGGCTGGCGGTCCTCTGCGGCACCCTGATCGCGGCGGTGACGACCACCGCCTTCTACAGCTCCATGCCAGTGGCCCTGGCGGGCAGCATGGCGGGGGTGCTGGGCTCCGTCGGTACCCTGATGGCGATGGGATCCGGGGTCGGCCTGGGGCTCATCAGCGGGGTGGCGGGGCTGGTGGGCCTGATCACCGGGAGCCTTTACACCTGGATCAGCCAGGGCGGAGAGCGGCCGCTGGCGGAGAGCCTCGCCGGGCTGATCTGCGGTCTGGTGGCCGGGGCGCTCCTGGCCCTGATCCTGGCCATCCTGGGCCCTGTGCTGGCCATGGCGGTGATGGCCTCCCTGATCGTGGCGGTGGTGGGTGGCCTCTTTCAGTTCACGGAAAAATTTCTGGTGGGGCACATCATCCGCTGGTGTCCCCACGCGATCTCCGCGCCGGTGGTGGCGGCGGTGATCGCCGCGGTGATCGGCGCCAGCTTTTGGGTCATGGGCGGGGCGACCGGGCTGGGTCCCAGTCTGGGTCCCAGCCTGGAGGCCGTCCTCGCCGACATCCCCCAGGGGATGACCGGCGGCCTGATCGGCGGCGCCGTTACCAGCATCCTGCTGGAGATCCTCGGCGCCCATCTGGAAGATCACGAGCAGGCCGTTTAGACGCCCACCGACCCGGAAGGGCCCTCAGTCCCCACAGCAGGGCAGACCGGAGAGGGCCATGGCGATCTCGGACTATTGGTAGAAGGGTCCCGAGCGGTTGGCAGCGTCCATGAGGAAAAAGGCACTCTTCGATCGTCTCGCAATGTCAGGCATGTCAGATCACCGAACGCACCACCATCGCGTCATGAGACGTTATCGGCTCCCCGTCAGGTAGGGACTCCAGGGTTCCTTGCCCTGACGCCAGACATAGCCGTTGTCATGCGCCATGACCGTGGCATCCTCGTTTTCGGAGACGAAGTGGGTCTGGGGAAGGTCCCGTAGGTAGGTCTCGGGTCGATAATCTGAATTCAGGAAGGGGTTTTTACTGATCATGCCCCCGATCACATGGGACATGGCCAGATAACTGGTCGGTTCCGAGATCCTGACAGGGGCGCTGGGGCGGGACAGGCCAGGACCGATGACGCGGATGCCCAGGGGGACCAGGGTGATGGCCGGGCTGGGAATTTCCCGCAGCCCGGGGAATTGCATGCGATCACCCTCCAGGGCGGCCCCATGTTCCGACGCGACCACCACGATCGTGCGCCGGCCCGAGGATTCGAGCTTGTCGAAAAAGCGAACCACATCGTCAAGTAGCGTCGTGGCGCGTTTGCCAAAGGTTTTCATACTGTCGCGGGCGGCGCCAGGCTCATTAAGGTAATTGCCATCATGCAAGGACACGGTGTTGTAAAACAAAGCGGTCGGGTTTTTGCCGCCAGCGGGTTGGGTTTCCAGCCAGCGCGCCAGGACGGCGTAATCATCAAAAATGGGACTGTCGTCAAAGCTTCGCTGGGTGATAGGCAGGTCCACCAGCGATAAGGCCGAGCGACTTTGCACGTCGTATTGTTTTTGGACTATTTCGAGAAATTCGTCGAAGTGGCCATCGTGATTCATCGCCAATTCTGACTCATAACCGGCTTGCGCAAGTTGCTTCATCAGGTAGCATTCGGGATTCGCCGGCGAATAGAGGGCCTGGTGTGATGTTTGACCGCAGGTTCCGCGCAGGAAGCGGATGGCGGCGGGTCCACTGTAGGATGCCGCCGAATTGAAGCGGGTAAACAGCAGGTCAAGACGTTGCCAGAGGGGATGTTTTTCCAGGCCCGCAACCCGAATATCGTCCCAGGAGAGGGAGCAAATATGCAAAAACACGATATCGAACGGCTGGGACTTGTCTGCTGATGGGACAAAGGTTACCTGGCGGCGTGCCTCGCTGGTGAAAAAATCCGCGAGTAGTTTATCGAAGTCCACCCCCTTGATCTGGCTTGGACTTTGACTCGGGGTGATAGCTTGCGAAGTCGGTGATGGAGAATTGGTGGAGACTTCCGACAGTTCGGTATTTGTGGCGTTCCTGGATGAGTGGTATTGAGGTAACAGGGGCATGAAGAGTAATGCGGTCAAGCTCATGATGACTAGACCACCGATTCTCACCCATTGTCTCAGGAATTCGATCAGACTCCATAAGATCAGGAAGCCGGCCACCAGGCGGATGTCGATAATTCGTCCTGATAATTCCAGCAGGTATTCCGGGCTGAACGACAGAATCTCTGGCAATCGCTTAACGAATTGTCGGAAGGGTGGCAGGAAAGAGTCGTAATAGAGCAGAGCCGCCGCCAGGGGAATGGCGATCAGTTTCTGGAGCCAACGAAGTAGCCTTCGTCGTGATTGGGCGGCTACAAAAACGGCGAGCAATAAATTTTCCAGGGCGTGAAATCCGATATAACCGTACCCGTAGAGTATTAACTTGCCAATAAAATAGGTGCTCCATCCCCCCAGGCTCCAAACCCGGGAATGAAGATGCTGCGGGGTGGAGGAGGGGGCCAGTTCAGACATCGGGGCTCTTCTCCCGAGGGTGTGGGCTGTAAGGTGCTGACGTCCGTAACGTGGCGCGCGGTGTCTGAACCGTGGCCAACCGTCTAATATTCCACATGGCATATAACCTGGTAAGAGGGCGATAACCCTGGGTAACCATGGAGTTAGACCTGGCCATCGGCTGAGCAAATCCGATCAGGATGCGGGACGGAGTTTGTAGGGATGTCGTACC
>JAGVUH010000057.1 GCA_019136395.1 Gammaproteobacteria bacterium | reverse complement strand
CTCCAGGGCGGCGCGCAGGGCGGCCTCGGTCTTGGGGCCGAAGCCGGGCAGGTCGCGCAGGCGCCCGTCCTTGGCGGCGCGGTAGAGCTGCTCCGGGGTGTGGATGTCCAGGTCGTAGTGCAGGGCGTGGACCCGCTTGGGGCCCAGGCCGGGCAGGCGCAGCAGTTCGGGCAGGTCAGCCGGCAGTTCGCGCTCCAGCTTCTTCAGGGCCTGGCAGGTGCCGGTCTGGACGACCTCGGCGATCTTGGCAGCCAGGGCCGTGCCGATGCCGGGCAGGTCGGTGAGGTCGGCCCCCGCCTCCAGCAGTTGGGCGGCCTCCTGGCCAAGCCCGCGCAACTCCCGGGCCCCATTGCGGTAGGCGCGGACGCGAAAGGCGTTTTCCCCCTGGATCTCCAGCAGATCGGCGATCTGGTCGAAGACCTGGGCGATATCCTCGTTGTGGATCGGCATCGACTTTGATCTCCATCAGCTCCGCTGGGATGAGGCCCCGGGCTCCAAGCATCAACCCTTGATGCACACCAAAGGCTCCAGCCGCGCCACCAGCTTGGCAAGGCCGGCGCGGTCGGTGGCGGTGACCACCTCGCTGACGTCCTTGTAGGCCCCAGGGGCCTCCTCGGCCATGCCCCGCGGCGATGGGCTGCGCACCAGGATGCCGCGGCTGGCCAGTTCGTTCTGCACCGCCCGCCCCTGCCAGCGGCGGGTGGCGGCATGGCGGCTCATGGCGCGGCCGGCGCCGTGGCAGGCGGAGTTGAAGGCCAGTTCCTGGCTTTGCCGGGTGCCCGCCAGGACGTAGGAGGCGGTGCCCATGGTGCCGCCGATCAGCACTGGCTGGCCGGCGGCGCGCAGCTCGGCGGGCAAGTCTGGGTGGCCGGGGCCGAAGGCGCGGGTGGCGCCCTTGCGGTGAACATAGAGCTGGCGCTTGCGGCCGTCCACGACATGCGTCTCCTGCTTGCAGGTGTTGTGGGAAACATCGTAGAGCAGGCGCAGGTCCGCCCCCAGGACGTCCCGGAAGACCTGGCGCGCCAGGTGGGTGATGATCTGGCGGTTGGCCAGGGCGCAGTTGATGCCGGCGCGCATGGCGCCGAGGTAGGCGCGGCCGAGGTCGGAGTTGAGGGGGGCGCAGGCCAGTTCCCGGTCCGGCAGGTGGATGCCGTGCTGGCTGGCGGCCAGGGCCATGCGCTTGAGGTAGTCGGTGCCGATCTGATGACCCAGGCCGCGGGAGCCACAGTGGATGCTCACCACCACCGCCCCTTGCTCCAGACCGTAGGCGGCGGCGATGGCCGGGTCGTGGACCGCCGTCACCTCCTGGATCTCCAGGTAGTGGTTGCCGGAGCCCAGGGTGCCCATCTCATCGCGCTGGCGACGCTTGGCCTGGTCGGAGACCTGCTTGGGGTCGGCGCCCGCCATGCGCCCCTGCTCCTCGATGCGGCCCAGGTCCTCCGGCCGGCCATAGCCGCGACCCACCGCCCAGCTCGCCCCCCCGGCGAGCATGGCGTCCATCTCCCGCTCGTCGAGGCGGATGGCGCCGGTGCTGCCCAGGCCCACCGGGACGCGGTAGTAGAGGGCATCCGCCAGTTCCTGTTGCACCGCCAGGATGGCGGCGCGGTCCAGGCCGGTATGCAGGGTGCGCACCCCGCAGGAGATGTCGAAGCCCACCCCGCCGCCGGAGACCACCCCACCCTCACCGGGATCGAAGGCCGCCACCCCGCCGATGGGGAAGCCGTAGCCCCAATGGGCATCGGGCATGGCATAGGCGGCCTGGACGATGCCCGGCAGGCTGGCGACGTTGACCACCTGCTCGTACACCTTGTCGTCCATGTCGCGGATCAGGGCCTCGTTGCCGAAGAGGATGCCGGGGACGCGCATGGGGCCCTTGGGCTCAATGCGCCATTGGGTGTCGGTGAGCTTGGTCAGGGTCTTGGTGTCCATGGGGGTTCCTCGACTTCAGGGTAGTTCCGGATTGAGTGGCGTCTGAGGGGGACGCCGTGAGTCAGCGTTTTCCCGGGTCGGGTAGCGTCTGTCGGGGGACGCCGTGAATCCGTCCCTGGAGGCTTGCCAACCGCATCCATGCGGTTGACACCCCCACCAGACGCCACCCGACCCGCCCTTGCCCACCTGGGCATCAGCACGCCAAGTTGTAATCATCATCACCTTAGACCCCAGATCAAACATCTACCACGCAGCGCACAACCCAGTGGCCGTCATTTTCCTGCTGCACGGCGAGTGCGGTGTAGGTAGCCCCTTTGATCTCCACCGCGGGCTGGTGACGTTCGGGGTCGATGGGCTCGCCCCAGACCTCAGCGCGGAGGACGGCCCCTTCGATCTCGACGTGGAAGCGGGAGAAGAGCATATGGCGGACGGCCATCTCGTAGACGAGGGCATTGAGCCAGTCCACGAACAGCAGTTCCAGGTCCGCTTCCACGCACTGGATGGGAATGGCCTGGGCGGGGCGCACCGTCGCGGGGTCGCAGATGATGGCCGTCAATGCCAGGGCCGCCTGCTCGAAGGCCTCCGCCGGGCTCGACCCATAGCCAGCCACCCCCATGTCGGCACGGTGCTCGAAGTGGGCCCAGGACGGTACGGAGGCTGGTGCTGGCAGAAGGTCTGGCATAGGCATGGGGGTTATCCCGGTTGCGGCTTAAGCCATTGGGTATATGGGGATTTAGGGCTTGGGATTTAGAGCTTGAGGCTTGAGACTTGAGGCTTGGGGCTTGGGGCTTGGGGCTTGGGGCCCAGGAGCGTGCCCGGGACTTTACGCAAGACCAGGGTAGGCATCGGGACCTTAGGAAACGGTATTAGCGGAATGCAAGCGCCATACCTAGCGCGTACCGGAAGCGGTGCTCATAGCGCCCGCCACACCAACCGTTCCACCCCTAGGGCCACCACCGCAAAGGCTCTCAGATCGCTCAGGCCATGGCGTGCGCGCAGGGTCGCGCCATATGCCGCGGCCTGCACGGCGGCTTCATCAAGCTTGGACGCCACCGCCGGCAGGCCAGCCAGGTGTTCGCGGGACTGGGTGCGCACCTGGTCGCCGCTCAACCCAAGCTCCTTGAGGCCCAGATACTTGAACTCCAGCAACAGGTCCAAGGCCTGGAACCGGCGCATATCCGGGCGCACGATCAGGGCCAGATCAGCATAACCGCGTTCGGTCTCCAGCTCGGAGACCGCCATGTAGAGCCGATCGTCGAACAGCAAGGTGAGGAAGGCGAACTTGACCAGCAGTTCGTTGGTCCAGCGGTAATCGCGGTTGGAGAGCACGCGAAAATAGCCGGCCTCGATAAAGTCGCCGAGGGGGGTTGGATCACCGCGCAGATAGAGGGTCTCGGCAGCGCGTTGCCCGGCCTCACGCTGCGGTGAGGCCGGCAGCCAGCCCGCGCGCAAGCGCTCGACATAGAGCCCGCGGGCCACCAGGTTGGGGATGCGCAGCACCAGCTTGGCCAAGGAGCCTTCGCCGGCGAGGGTGAGGATGCCGAAAAAGTACAGCAGCGAGGCCATGAAGGGCTGATCCTTGACCGCACGCAGCACGTCCTCGACGCCGAAGCGCTGCACCAGTTCCGGGATCAGTACCCGATCGTCACCGCTAAGGGCCTCGATCAGCAGGTCCTCCCCCTGGGGCAGGCCAGCGATGTATAGCAGTTTGTTACGATCCATCGTCAGATTCTCGTCAAGCATCCGCCGGGGATAATGGCCTTGCTGCGCTAACGCCTTAAGAAAATAAAGGCTCAGCGTCGGATTGTAGAGGCTCTCGCTGGCGTCTTCGCTGAAGCGATAGCCGTTGTAGAAAGTGCGCATGGTGGCCAGCGCCTCGGTCGGCGACCAGTCACCGTCCTCATTGGCGAGTTGCGCCAGGACCTTTCCGACCTCGGTCTCGGTGAAACCACACAGATCGTTGAATTGGGGGAGCAGAAAAATGTTCTCCCCGACGTTGTAGCCACTGGTCATGTCGCTGAGCACGATCGGCGAGACGCCGGTGATGAACACCCGATCGAGCCCCATCCCCCCGGCGGCGGCCTTGACCGCCTTGAAGACGATCTTCAACAACCCCTCGCCATAGAGCAGCGCCTCGTAGCGCGCGCGGCTGCCATCGCGATTCGCCATCAGCACTTCATTGGCGAAGTTGTCGTATTCGTCGATCAGCAGGTAGAGCTTGTGGGGGGTCTGCGAGACCGCCGTCAAGACCGCGCGCCAGGAGGACAGGGCATTATCGGGATGGGTCGCGATCATGCCCGGCAATAGCTCGTGGTAGCGTTGGGCGAAGTCACTGATACAGTCGTTGAGATGCTGATGCAGCGCCGCCTCGATATCGGCCACCTCACCCTGCGCCTGCACCAGCGAGAAGTCCCACCGCATCACAAAATAGCGATTACGCAACGAGGTCGGCTGGCGCCCGACGGCCAGGCCACCGAACAGGGCCTCGAATTGATCGGCCCGGTTCAGATCGTAGTAATGCTCCAGCATCGACAGCAGCAGGCTCTTGCCGAAGCGCCGAGGGCGCAGAAAGATCAACTGATCCCCGGCCGCTTCCAATCGGGCAATGCGATCCGTACGGTCCTGATACCAATAGCCTTCTTGGATCAGCTTGCCGAAATCGCTCAGACCATAGGGAAATTTCATGAGGGTCTCGGGTACCTCCATCGTGCGATCATCAGCGATCGAAATCAGCAGTTGGGGCTTCACGTGGTGGCGAATGCCGTCGAGCCTGAGGCCACCAGAGTGGTGTTTAACGGAGTCTAGCACGGCCCGAAGGGGGTGGCTGACACGCGGCCAGCCACCTGAAAAGCCGGACGGAGATGCCTGATGAAATGGCTTTGTTTGGAAATTTCGCCCTTTTAGGCGGTGGGAAAGTGGGTTCGTTTCGTAGTAAGGCCCTTTCAGGCCGCATTGATCGACGGGTCCAGGCCCGCTGGGCCATAATCGCACGTATTCCGATCCCAAGGTGGAAGCTATTCAAAGCCTTTCAGTTTTGTTTGGGAGAGGGCGGGTCGAGAACATTGACTGACGCTGGGTAACCCATGACCAATCCACCCTTTTCGCTGCCATCCCCCGCGGCCCTCTGGCGCGCCCTGATGGATGGCTGCAATCTCGTCTGCCGAACCGCGCCCGGTTACGAGGCGCACATGATGCTCGATTCTGGGCAGATCCTCACTGGCGAACCCCATGCGGACATGAATTTCGCCTACATCGGTTCGCCGTCCGATGCCGCGCGGCACCTGCGGGTCTTTCACGAGCGGGCGTCGGCCCGCGGGCTACCGCTGATGGTACTGAGTACGGAGGCAACCACCCCGCACCTGAAGGCGGAGGCAGCGTTCCTGGGTCTCGTCCCGGCGGATGAGGTGCCGCTCATGATCTGTCGCCCCCCCCGGCCCGACCTGGCCAACCACCCCTACCGTGTCGAGCATATCCATAATTCTACCGTGCTCACCGAGGCCATCCCGTTGGCCGCGCGAACCTTCGGCTTACCGACCGCCGCTGTCGCGCGTGTCTACAATTCGCAAGCCTTGACCTTGCCTGGCGTGGATTACTTCATCGCCCGCCGTGAAGGCACGATCTGGAGTTTCGTCCAGACCACGCGAATGGGCAGCTACGTCGGGATCTGGTCCATGGCCACGCCTCCTGAATATCAACGCCAAGGCGCGGGGCGGGCCTTGCTGCAGGCCGTGCTTGCCCATCATCAGGAGCGGGGGGCTGACTTCTTCTATCTCATAGCCTCGAGCGCCGGACGCGCCTTGTACCAAGGGGTCGGCTTTCAGGAGACGACCCGCCTGACTTGCTGGCTCAGTGGTACATCCGCGCAGGTGGGTGGCGGATAATCTTTCACATCCCCCGAATCATCTAGGCTCCTACATCCATGACAATATCCTCCCTGCATCGCTTAGGCTTAGCGGCATGGCTACCGGGGTTGGCTCTGGTGACCAGTTGTGCTTCAACGGGTGGCTTCCCCACCGGCTGGGGCGAGATCACCCTCGCCCCGGGCGATACCGGCACTTGTTTGTCGACACCCTGCCGGGTTTACTTTCAGATGCCCCCCGGGGAAGGGAAATACCTGGTCACGGCGAACGAGGTCAAGGTCGGTGACTTTCCCGCCGGGCAAACGGTGATGCTCGGCGGCTTCTTTGAGACCAATGCCATCAAGCTACCTGGCACCCAGGTCCCGCCCACCTATGTCTACATCTACGGGCAGGGTGGGTCGAGCGCCGGCATCCCCTAGCGCCCCCACCCGCTGGCTGGCCGCTTCCAGCAGCACGAAAAACAGCGGCACGAACAGGGAGGCCACCAGGGTGGAGGCCAGCATGCCGCCGATGATGCCGATGCCGATGGCGTGCTGGCTGTTGGCGCCGGCGCCGCTAGCCAGGGCCAGGGGGATACAGCCCAGGATAAAGGCCAGGGAGGTCATGACGATGGGCCGGAACCGCTGCCGCGCCGCCTCGATGGCCGCCGCCACCGGCTCCATCCCGGCCCGGTCAGCCCCATGGAGTGAGAAGTTGTTCCGCATCTTTATCTTCCTCGGCATCCATCACACCAAGTTAACCCTCGATCTGGTGCTTGCCATGCATAGCCTCCAGGACCGGTGCAGCTATGCAGTGCTCGATGCCGCTGGCCGTAATGCCCTGGATTTCCACCTTGCCTACTATCTGGGCGTCCTGGTGAATGTCATCAGCAACCTGGCCTCATTGAGCCTGATTTCTCACCGGACCCGGCCTGAGGAGGCCATTGCGAGCGCCGTCACCCATGCCAATTCTCATTCGACCTCAGGGGACAGGGCGTCCTCCTCATCTCGGAGTTGACGAAGTGAACGCTGGATCTTGCTGCCCATGTCCTGAGCGCCCAAAACAGCCCGGGCGCCTCTCCGCCCCAAGATTGCTGACCTTTCTGGTCGCCATTCTCCTTGGGCAAGAAGCGTTGGCCGACGATGTCACTGAGCGGCTGGCCCTGGGTGGCACCCTCGCCATGGCGACGCAGTGTCAGCAGGTTTCGGGGGCCGGGGACGAGAACAAATGCGGAGGCGGCGCCGCCCTGATGCCGGATCTGACCCTGAATCTTACCGACCGGGATCAGGTCTATCTGCTGTTCGATTTCGCCCTGATTTCGCCCTGGGCAATGACCTCAATGCCGATTCACCCTTCGCCCTGGCCCCTTGGGCGGCCAGCCTGGAAGAGGACGTTCAGGATATCAACGGCAGTAACCGCAGCTATTTGCTGGTGGCGACCTATAGCCATGATTTCCAGTTCGCTGACGATCATGGGCTGCGATTCACCGGGGGCATCCTCGACACCGGCGCGTTCCTGGATCAAAACGCCTACGCCAGCGATGAAAATACCCAATTCATGAACGTCGCCTTCGCCAATTCGCACAGTTCCTATCTGCCGACTTATGATCCCGGCGGGGCAATGGAGTGGCGTTATCAGGACTGGACCCTCAGTGCCGTCGGCCTGAATGGGGAAGAAAATGAGGCCGGGGAGCCGTTCAGTTACTATGCGGCCGGCTTGGCTTACCGGCTGGGGACAGTCTGGGGCGAGGGCAATTATCGCTTGATGTATTTCACCACCACGCCAGACTTTGCGGCTGCCACCGGGGAAGGACTGGACCGGGCTGAGGGCGCGGTCCTCTCCCTGGATCAGGAACTGGGCAGCGACTGGGGGGCCTTCCTGCGCCTGGTATGGCAAGGGGATGCGCTCTTGGGCGATTACATCGCCCGCTACACGGGCGGACTCAATGTGCTTGGCACGGCTTGGGGGCGGGCACAGGACAACCTCGGGCTCGCCGTTGGCTACCTGCAAGGCCCAGGGGGGGATCCTTCACCGAGCGGGGAAGGGCCGATGGCCGCCCCGCCGGATGAACCATCCCTGGCCAGCACCTGGATCGGCGAGGCTTATTACCACTTCGTCGCCGCGAATTGGCTAGCCCTTTCCGCCGATATTCAGTACATGAACGACCGTTATCGCGCCGGGGAGGATGTCAGGGGATGGGTCTTCGGTCTCAGGGCCACGCTGGACTTTTAGCCGTTAAATTTGCGAATAAAATCAATTAAAACATTTAATATTCATTGTGTTGAATAACTTCCTCATGATAGTTTCGCGTGAAATTGACCAGCAGTATCTTTCATTATCAGGGGTTCGCTGAGACTTCTCATGACAGTTAGCTTTGGTGTACCGATGTACAAGCGCCTGCTGCAGAGCCTGATCCTGGCCTTGCTGCTGACCGGATGCGGGGGTTCAGGGACCTCACATCAGGGAGTGGCGCAATACTTGGAAGCGATCAGGAACGATCCGGCCCTCCTGGCGCTGTTCGTCAAGGGGATGCCCAAGGGTGGGGACATCCACAGCCATCTGGTCGGGGTGCCCTATGCCGAAAGTTATCTGCGCTGGGCCGCCGATGACGGCGCCTGCATCAACACCACCACCTGGCAGATCCTGGCGGCGCCCTGCGCGGAGGGCTCCCGGCCAGTCGCCGAGGTCATCACCGATCCCGTACTCTATGACCAGGCCATCGACGGCCTGTCCATGCGCAACTTTCCCCTGGAACCGCCCCGCTACGGCCACGATCACTTCTTCGCCACCTTTTCCCGCTTCGGCCTGATCAGCGCCACCCACAAACCAGAGATGCTCGCCGAGGCGGCCAGCCGGGCGGCGGCGGATCAGACGGATTATCTGGAGTTGCTGATCACCCTCCAGGGCGATGGCTTGAGCCAGCTCATCGACCAACTCCCCTGGACGGGCGATCTAGAGACGGACTACCAGACCTACGTGGCCGGTATCCGCGGCCTGCTGGCTGCCGGCCAGGCGGAAATCGCCGATCTTCTGACCCGGCAGCGGGCGTTCCTGGGCTGTGAGCAAGTGCCCGCCCCTCCCGCCTGCGCGGTGAGCATCCGCTTCATCCAGCAGGCCAACCGCACCTCTTCCAACCAGTGGGTGTTCGCCTCGCTCATCTTTGGCGCGGAGATGGGGGCGCGGGGGACCGCGGTGCTGGGGGTGGATCTGGTGTCACCGGAGGACCATCCGCAGGCCCTGGCCAATTATGGGCAGCACATGGCGATGCTGGCCTTCCTCCGGGGGAAATACCCGGGGCTGAAGATCTCCCTCCATGCCGGGGAACTGACCGGCAACCTCGTCGCGCCCTCCGAGCTGAGCTTTCATATTAGTCAGGCCGTCAGGATCGCCGGCGCCAACCGCCTCGCCCATGGGGTCTCACTGAAGAATGAACCCGATTGGCAGGGGCTGGTGGCGGACATGGCCGACCAGGGGGTGGGCCTTTCCATCCTCCTGACCAGCAACGCCCAGGTCCTGGGGGTGACGGGTG